>DAOWGY010000214.1 GCA_030641695.1 Gammaproteobacteria bacterium | reverse complement strand
GTGCGTCGGTACATGGGAATTGCTTCGTCCTTCGCAGCGGAGCTGATGCCGATTTTCTCAAGTGAGCGCCAGCCGCGATCGGATAGTGCGATATTTATCGACTTGCCCTGGTAGATATTCGTCTGCCGGGAATCGGGTCGACTCTCAAACAGACGAACGTCATAGCCGTGCCTTGCGAGCAGTATCGTAAGCAGGGAGCCGACCGGGCCGCCACCCGCCACCGTAAATTTCCTCACTGTCCCCACAATCACCCGGCCCCTTCGGCCAGCAGCTCCCGCATGACTTCACCAAATGTGTAGACATCCTGGAACGAGTTATACAAGGGGACCGGCGCTACCCGAATCATGCAAGGCTCCCTGAAGTCGCCGACAACGCCAGCTGCGGTCATCTTGTCGAAAATGTCTTTCTCCCGGCCCGCTATATCGAACGACAGTTGACTGCCACGTTGTCCGGCGTCGCGTGACGTTACGATTCCGATTGCTGCGTCCGGAAACTCCTCGGCCAGCGAGTCGATGACGAACTCCAGGTAGCCGGTCAGCTTCTCACTCTTGTTACGCAGCGCATCCATGCCCACCTCGTCGAAGATCTCGATGGAAGACTTCAATATCGACATGCCGATCACGGCAACATTACTCAGCTGCCAGCCTTCGGCGCCTTTCATCGGAGCAAAACCGCTCTCCATCAGGAATCGGCGCTCTTTGTCGTGTCCCCACCAGCCGCCGAACCTCGGAATATCGAAGCTCATCCCGTGTCGTTCGTGAACAAAGATCGCGCCTGCGTTGCCTGGGCCGGAATTCAGGTACTTGTAAGAGCACCAGGCCGCAAAATCGACACCCCATTCATTTAGTTGCAGTGGCACGTTGCCCGCAGCATGTGCCAGATCAAAGCCCGCGATCGCGCCAGCAGCGTGTGCCGCCGCTGTAAGCTTGCGCATGTCAAAGAGCTGGCCGGTAAAGTAGTTAACACCGCCAAAGAAGACCAGCGCCACCTGGTCTGCGTGCGTCTCGATCGCTTCCAGTATGTCCTCTTCCCTGATGACACCCTCCCCGTCCCGGGGGTAGATTTCCACGATCGCGTCGTCCGGATCGTGACCGTGAAAACGTGTCTGTGTTTCCAGCAAATATCGGTCCGAAGGAAACATTTTTGCTTCGCTGATAATTTTGTATCTGTGCGCCGATGGTCGATAGAACGACACAAACAACAGATGCAGGTTGGTACTAAGCGAGTTCATGCAGACAACTTCGGATTCTTTCGCTCCGACGATACCCGCCATTGGCGCAGTCAATAACTCGTGGTAGCTGTACCAGGGATTCGTCGCGTCGAAATGTCCCTCAACGCCGTACCGCGCCCAGTCCGATAACTCCAGTTCGACGGCTGCTCTGGCTGCCTTTGGCTGCAACCCGAGCGAATGACCCGAAAAATAGATCGACTGCTCTCTCCCGAGGTCGGGCAGATGGAACTTGTCCCTGTAGCCCTTTAGCGGATCCAGTTCGTCCTGCTGTGCAGCGAAATCACGCGATATCTGGTAGTCCATGTCCCGCTCACGCGTCCTCGGGAGGAATCGAAACCCAGTCCTCAGGTGGCTCTTTGCCCGGGTGCAAAACGCCACAGTTCGGGCACTTGCGTGCAGCCTCGTCAGCATAGAATTTTTCGTAGAGCGGTGGCAGGTCCCTCACAATTGACTCAAGCAATACTTCAGCTCGATGCACAAGACTCCCACACTCGAAACAGAACCACTCGAACGCGTCTTTTTCCCCGCTGGGTCGCTTGGGCTCGATGACGAGTCCAATACTCCCTGCCATCGGCCGCTGAGGTGAGTGACGGACATGAGGGGGGAGGAAGAAAATATCCCCTTCTCTGATAACGACATCGTAGAACTCGCCGTCATCGTGGATTTTGAGGACCATATCGCCCTCGAGCTGATAAAAGAACTCCTCAACCGGATCGTCGTGATAGTCCGTGCGCTTATTCGGCCCACCAACCACGAACACCATCATATCCGCGTCTTCCCAGATCTGCTGGTTGCCCACTGGCGGTTTCAACAGGTGGCGGTGGTCATCGATCCATTGCTGGAAGTTGATTGCTGACAACTTGCTCATGGCGTACACATGCTGATAGCCCCCAATATCGGTTTTTATGATAACAAGTTCGTTTTATATTGTTTGATTTGATATTGATTCACGGCGAAACTGCGTGACCACAGACTAAATCAGCATCCTTTAGTGCATCCGGAATGAATCCACCAGGCAACAGCCGAATCGGCCACGCTGAACTGCGCCGCGAGGACCAGACGCTGCTTCGCGGCGACGGTCGCTACACTGCGGACGTCCATCCCGAAAACACACTGCATATTGTCTTTGCGCGCAGCACGATGCCGCGCAGCAGGATTGTCGAATGCGATATCGAGGGCGCGCTGGATATGCCCGGCGTCGTTGCCGTGTTCACCGGGCAAGACGTGCAAGACCTCGGCACCCTCGCCGTCGCTCCGATCCTCGATTTGAACGGAGACGTCGGCTTCCCAATCCTCGCCCGGGAGTCGGTCGCGGCAGTAGGCCAAGCTATTGCTGCAGTCGTAGCAACATCGGTTAACTGTGGCCTCGACGCGCTTGATGCTGTTCTCATCGATCTCGAAGAGGAACAAGAACACGATGTGGAAGGGGCAGAATTTTCCGGCGCATGGCGCGCAGGCGATGTCGATGCACGATTTCAGGATGCAGATCACATCGTCGAGGTAGCCATTCAGCACCCGAGGCTCGCGCCGTCTCCTATGGAACCGCGTGCCGCAACAGTAGAGTTCGATTCCGAAACAAATGCCGTCACGGCGTGGTTATCCACACAGACTCCGCATCGGGCGCGGACCGAACTGGCGAAGATCCTCGGTATCGATAAGGAGCGCATCCGCGTCATCGCACCCGACGTAGGCGGTGCGTTCGGAATGAAAGCCTCCTTGTATCCTGAAGATGTATTCGCTGTCTGGGCCGCGTTCAATCTGCAACGCTCTGTCAAATGGGTTGCCACGCGCAACGAGGACTTTCTATCAGCGACGCACGGTCGCGGCGCGTCCTGTCAGGGCCAACTGGCGTTGACGAGTGACGGCCGGTTCCTGGCTGTCAGGGCCTCGATCGAGGCGCCGCTGGGTTACTGGTTACCCACCAGCTCGGCAGTGCCTGCATGGAACGCCGGTCGAATTCTGCCGAGTGGATATCGAATTGATTCGATTGACGTTACGACGCGCGCGCAGACGCAAGATCGAACTGCAGTCGGTATCTACCGAGGTGCCGGCCGGCCCGAAGCGAACTGCCTGATGGAACGTCTGGTTGACGAGGCGGCGGCGATCAGCGGCATAGATCCTGTCGATCTACGCCTCAGGAACCTACTTCAGGAAAAAGACTTTCCTTACGCAACGCCCACGGGGTACACGCTTGATAGCGGACGATACTGCGAAGCACTGCAGGAACTTTGCGAGAAGGTTGACTATCAGGCGCTCAAGGCAGAAAGGGACAGGCGCAGAGCAAATGGGGACATTGCAGGATTGGGGGTCGCGTTCTACATAGAACCCTGCGGCACGGGTTGGGAGAGCGCGCGAGTCACATTGAATCAGGACGGTACCGTCCTGGTGGCCACCGGTGGCAGCTCCCAGGGGCACGGGCGCGAGACCGCTATTGCACAGATTGTCTCGGATCGTTTGGACGTCCCACTCAACAAAATCGACGTTCTGCACGGCGATACCGCCACGTGCCCGGAAGGGATTGGTGCGCTTGCGAGTCGCAGCACTGCCATTGGCGGCAGCGCAATATGTCGCGCCTGTGACAATATTCTGCGGCGACTGAGCGACGATGCCCCTGCTGAGGAGCCAATAACCGAGGAATTGGTCTACGAAGCCAGCGGCGAGGCCTGGGGTTACGGCTGCTACATCGTGAGCGTGGCAATCGATGCCGACACCGGTGTCATGGCGATCGAGTCCGCCGCCTGCATCGATGACATTGGCACGATCATCAATCCATTATTGGTCGAGGGCCAGATCATGGGCGGTTTCGCGCAGGGAATCGGCGAGGCAATGCTCGAAGAACTGAAATATGACGAGTACGGGCAGCTTCTCACGGGATCGTTTACCGACTATGCGCTGCCTCGCGTGGACGACGTCCCGCCATTATCGATTTACAAGCTGATGACGCCCAGTCCGAACAACACCCTGGGGGCCAAGGGTGTCGGCGAAGCGGGCACTATCGGTGCTCCGGCCGCCATTTTGAATGCCGCAATGGATGCACTACGCCCTCTTGGAGTTCGTGACCTTGCGATGCCCCTCACAAGCGAAAAGCTCTGGCGGGCGATCAATAGTGCGTCGCCGAGGAATGAAACATGAAAGTCAGTCGCAATGACGCAAAGGACTATGCACGAGAAAACATGAAAGGGATTTGGGCTGCAGCCTTGAACCCTTTCAACAATGACGGCTCTCTGAACGAAGCAGGGCTTCGATCAAACATTCGTCATTGGGTGGATGACCTGCAGATCCAGGGACTGTTTATCGCCGGTAAGCAAGGCGAATTCTTCTCGATGTCGCTTGACGAACGCAAGCGCAATCTCGAAATTGCCGTCGATGAAAGCGGCGATACGGCGCGGACGATAATGTCCTGCTCTGACCAGAACTTCGATACGGTTATCGAACTCGCGCAACACGCCGAGAACATCGGCGCCGACTTCATCGTCGTGCACACACCTGTCCTGCATTTTATCGACGACCAGGATGACACGGTATTCAACTATTACAATGAGATCTGCAATCGAACGAGTCTCGGCGTAGCGATGTGGAGTCACCCGGATTCCGGGTATCTGATGTCACCTCAGTTGTGTGCCCGCGTCGCCGAAATCCCCAACATCGTTGCAATCAAGTACAGCGTGCCGAGGCCGATGTACGCTGAACTCACGAAACTGGCCGGCGACAGGATTCTCGTCAGCACCGCATCCGAAGATGACTGGCTCGACAATATCGAAGAACTCGGATGGCAGCTGTATCTGTGTTCGTCACCGCCGTACCTGCTGCAGACCAGGGCCGACCGTCGCATGCACGAGTACACCCAGCTCGCCTTTGCAGGCGAGTTTGAAAAAGCCCGGGCGGTTCGGGACAGCCTCGATCCAGTCCGCCAGGCGCTCAAAAGCACGCGGCCCGGTGGCAAACCACAGGCGCATCAAAAATACTGGCAGCAACTCCTGGGTCAGGCAGGCGGCCCTGTCCGCCCGCCTCTGCTGCAGCTCACGGATGCCGAAAAGGAGGCCACCAGGGACGCGTTCGAAAATTGCGGATTACGTTTGTAGAGCGCTCGAATCTGGTCCCCCTTCCCGGCCGATGACCCTTTATAATGGCCGGCTACAGTCAGGAGTAGCAATGACCAAGGCAGCAAAGGCAGATAGCGCAATCGCAGCGCCTGATCCCGCAACCACCTGGGCGAAGTTCAACTGGGAGGACCCGTTCCGGTTTGCCGCGCAATTGACCGACGACGAGCAACTGGTCGCCGACACGGCCAGGCAGTACGCCCAGGACCAGCTCGCGCCTCGCGTGCAACAGGCGTACCGGGACGAGAGCACCGACCCGTCGATCTTCACGGAGATGGGCGAGTTGGGGCTGTTGGGTTCGACACTCGATGGCTACGGCTGCTCAGGATTGGGCTATGTCAGCTACGGCCTCATAGCGCGTGAAATTGAGCGCGTCGATTCAGGTTATCGCTCAATGTTGAGCGTGCAGTCCAGCCTCGTGATGTATCCGATTTATGCCTATGGCGACGAAGCACAGCGGGAAAAATACCTGCCGAAACTTGCGACAGGCGAGCTGATCGGATGCTTCGGCCTGACCGAGCCCGATTTCGGCTCTGACCCCGGTGGCATGATCACGCGCGCACGCTCGGTCAGCGGCGGTTTCGAACTGACGGGTACCAAGATGTGGATCAGTAATTCGCCGATCGCGGACGTCTTCATCATCTGGGCCAAGGACGACGAGGACGTAGTCCGCGGCTTCATCCTCGACAAAGGCATGGACGGTCTCAGCGCGCCGAAAATCGAGGGCAAGTTGTCACTGCGAACCTCGATTACCGGCGAAATTGTCATGGACGGCGTATTCGTTCCGCAAGACAAGCTGCTGCCCAACGTTGCGGGGCTCAAGGGTCCGATGGGTTGCCTGAACAACGCACGCTACGGCATCGCCTGGGGCGCACTCGGCGCCGCCGAGGCCTGCTGGCATGCCGCCCGTGACTATGTGCTTGAGCGCAAGCAATTCGGCCGTCCGCTGGCAGCCAATCAGCTGATTCAGAAAAAACTCGCGGATATGCAGACGGAAATCGGACTGGGCCTGCAGGGTTGTCTACAGGCGGGACGCCTGAAAGACAAGGGCCAGCTGGCTCCGGAGCTCATATCGCTGCTCAAACGCAATTCCTGTGGCAAGGCACTCGAAATCGCCCGGACAGCTCGCGACATGCACGGCGCCAACGGCATTTCTGACGACTACGTCGTTTTTCGCCACATGGCCAACCTCGAATCCGTGAATACTTACGAGGGCACCCACGACATACATGCACTCATCCTGGGACGCGCCCAAACCGGCATTCAGGCATTCACTGCGTGACAAGCAGCGAACCCTTTTGAGTACCCGGTCACCACAGATTCATCGCAGCCGGCCAGTAGTCATCCGGCGCATCGAAAACAACGGCAATACGGTCGGTGAGGACCTTGTCGCAATCGAAGAACCCCTCGAGATTCGACTGGGATTCGGCGGTAAAGGCGGCCGTGACGAGAAAAGCCTGTCGATTACGATGCGCACGCCCGGCAATGATGACGAACTCGCGGTCGGTTTCCTGTTCACCGAGGGGATACTGGCGTCGGCAGATGACATTGTCGAAGTCTGGCACCGCAGCCCGCCCGTGCCCGGCGACGCCGACCTGCGCAACGTCATTCGCATCGATCTTGCCGACAGTGTTGAAATCGATTTCGATCGCCTGCAGCGCCATTTCTATACGACGTCGAGCTGTGGCGTCTGTGGTAAGGCCTCGCTGGACGCGCTGAGCGCACAAAGCCTCTATTCGACGGCAATTACGGAATCGCAATTCAGTATCGCGACGGGCGACATACTGAAACTGGCAAGCCAACTCGAGGATAAGCAGAAGACCTTTGGTGAAACGGGTGGGCTGCACGCATCGGGACTTTTTGATTCGTCCGGCCAGGTCATTCTTGTGCGGGAAGACGTTGGTAGACACAACGCCATGGACAAACTCATAGGCCGCCTGTTTCTTGAAGATTCGTTGCCTGCCGCCAGCCACGGCATCCTGGTCAGTGGCCGGACAAGTTTTGAACTGGTGCAGAAAGTCGCAATGGCCGGCTCGCCGATGCTCGCGGCAGTTGGCGCACCGTCAAGCCTCGCGATCGACGTGGCGCGTGAATTCGACGTGACCTTGATCGGTTTTCTTCGCGATGGCCGATTCAATGTTTACTCCGGTGACGCACGCATCAACCCATAGGATCGAGATAGCAGGCGAAAATCGTCAGAGGTCGCGATGAATGACATGAAGCAACGATCGGTAACGCAGGTCGTTCGTGGCACACAGACGAGCGACGGTGCCGGGGTGCGCCTGACACGCGTCATCGGCGGAGCCGTACTGCCCGATCTCGATCCGTTCCTGCTGCTCGACGAGTTCGGCTC
>DAOWGY010000349.1 GCA_030641695.1 Gammaproteobacteria bacterium | reverse complement strand
ATTTCGATGTGTTCATCACCACGACACAGGACGAGGACGAAAACTACCGGGCATCTGTTCGCGCACTGACCGCCGATGATGTCGAGGCACTGATGCTTGGCTTCGAAATTCTGCTGGTGGAAGGCGGTTTTTCGCTGCGCGGCAAAACCGTGGTGCTGCTGGAACCGCTACTTCCTGCACTCAAGGCCCTGGGCGCCGTGCCGCAGGACATCACGTCGCTTGTCTCCACGCTCAACGGAACGTTCGAGCCCAAACTTGTTGCAAACGAGTCGTTGCCCGTGTCCGTGACAACGCGGCAGCAGCTGGACACCGTACTACAGCTGGCCTATCAGGCGACCGAAGAGACGCTCGTTGATGTAACGGTAACGGAGTCTGCTCCGGTCGCCGCGACATTCGAGTACCCGTCCCTGGACTGGACGGCAGACATTCAGAACGCCCGCTTGCTCGCCAGTGTTGCGGGATTCAATGCGCTGCCCGTCACGCTGCAAGACAGTCACTGCGAATCCGGCCTTCGTTGCAATACCGCTGTGAGCGTTGCCATCGACCAGTTCGATGTCGGCGCATTGTCGGTCGAGCGCGTGATGCTAACAGTTGAATCAATGGAATTTGTTAGCCAGGACGACAACTGGAACGCCAGGTCGATTGACGCGAGGCTCACGCTGCACGGACCTTCGTATGCCGGATGGCGGTTCGTGCCACCGGCGATCGTTGCCGAAGTCGCAGCCTCCAATGACAAGCTATCAACATCGCTACACGCTTCGACGCCGGAGGGCGGCTTCGCCGCCCGCATAGAACTGTCGCATGATCTCGCGAGTGGCAGCGGCACGATGACACTTGACAATGCAGTTCTCGATTTCGACATCCTCAACCTGTCAGAAGCGCTCGACAGCTGGCCTTACGAATTTGACGTCTCATCAGGCCACTGGACGAATAACGGCGCATTGAACTGGAACATTTCTGATTCGGGCCTCACTTACAGTGGAACGACAACGCATGGCGTTGACTCGCTGGCCGGCCAATACGGCGACATCGGCTTCGTTGGATTCAACGGCGAACTGATAATGACGTTAAACTCGGACGCCGATCTGGCGTTAGTGCCGATCTCCGTCGCGGTTGAGCTCATCGACATCGGCTTTCCCATTGAGGACCTTCAGGGGCGTTTTACGCTGGATATCAATGAGCGGGCGGCGAGCGTCGAATCATTGTCGATGGAACTCCTGGGCGGCGAGGTCACCGTCGATCCTTTTTTGTACGAACTCAACGCAGACAGCAACGAGCTCCTGCTCAGGGCCAGCCACATTCAGCTACCGTTAATGGTTGGCCTTGCAGACTTGGACTCTGTGGAAATCAGCGGCAGCGTATCGGGCGAGATCCCTGTAACACTGAAGAATGGCCGGGTTTTGATCGACAAGGGCCATCTCCAGAACGATCCGCCGGGCGGCATGATTCGTTATGGTTCTGGCGGCGATGCCGGAGTTGCGAATGACGGTTCGCCACTGGGTATCGTCACACGCACATTGAGGAATTTTGAATACGAAGTTTTGACCTCAGAGGTCAACTACTCGGAAGAAGGAGACCTGAAATTGCAGATGCGCCTGACGGGCATCAACCCCGACGTGGATGCCACTCAGCCCGTGATCCTGAATCTCGGTATCGAAAACAACGTTCCGCAGATGCTGCGCAGCCTGCAGGCGACACGTTCGATCGAGGACGTCCTGGAGAAGAGACTGTCTAGGTGATGCTTTCGGTGCTGCGGTGCTTCGGTTAAGCTGCACACAGGTGCTTTATAGGTACTGACCATGAACCAATTCTTGCTGACAGGCGTTCTACTGATTTTCCTGGCTGCGTGCAACCCGACCGTGACGGTCGAGGCGCCAAAAGAGCCGATCGAGATCAACCTGAACGTCAAGATCGAACATCACATTCGCATACAGGTCGACAAGGAACTCGACGACCTGTTCGACGAAGACAGCGACCTGTTTTGAGGGCCGACACCATGAAACCGAATGCAATTAGACAATTCGTTGCAACGATCTTGCTGGTCCTTGCGTTTCAAAGTGCATGGGCTATCGACATTCACGAAGCAAAAAACCAGGGACTCGTCGGTGAGGCGAATACCGGCTACCTTGCCGCCGTTGAGGGATCGCCGAGCGCCGAGGTCAAGACCCTGATTTCCGAGGTCAACCAGAAGCGCAAAGCCCAGTTCAAGAGTGCCGCCGAGAAGACGGGTGCAACGCTCGAGCAGGTTCGCTTGCGATTCTACGAACTTGCGGTAGAGCGCACCGCCGCCGGCAACTACTTCCAGGATCAGGGCGGTAACTGGCAGCGCAAGTAGTAAGAAGCGGTCAGCGAATTCTGGCGGGCCGGTAGATATCTCCGTTCCGACCCGTCGACCATACGATCTGCCACAGCTGATTGGCCCGCGCCCGGAATGATCCTGCACTGGATAGCAGGTAATAACGCCATGCACGGCGAAAGCGATCATCATAATTGATACAAAGTTCGGGCCAGGCGGCTTCGAAGTTTTCATGCCAGTATTTCAGCGTGCGCTCGTAGTCCGGTCCGAAATTATGCCAATCCTCTAGCAACAACACGCTCTCGGCCGCACGAGTTATCTGCTTGGCGGACGGCAACTCGGCGTTTGGAAAGATGTAACGCGCGATCCATGGGTCGACACTGGGCCTCGTGACGTTGGTGCCGATCGTGTGCAGCAGAAACAACCCGCCTTCATCCAGGCAGCGCTTGACGACATTGAAGTAAGCGCGGTAGTTCTTATGGCCGACATGCTCGAACATGCCGATCGAGTAGATACGGTCGAAGGTCTCGTTCAGCTCTCGATAATCCTGCAATCGTAATTCGATCGGCAAGCCGGCGACGATTTCCTGGCCCAGCTCCAGCTGGCTTCGTGAAACGGTGACACCGACGACCTCTACTCCGTATTGCTCTGCGAAGTACCGGGCCGCCCCGCCCCAGCCGCAGCCGATATCGAGTACGCGCATGTCCTGCTCCAGCATGAGCTTGCGCGCGACGAGATCGAGCTTGGCGGTTTGTGCGTCGTCCAGGGTGTCAGCATCGGCCCAATAGCCGCAGGAGTAATTCATGCGCTTGTCGAGCATGGCCTCGAACAGGTCGTTGCCGAGATCGTAGTGGATTTTGCCGACCTGAAAAGCACGCCCAGGTTTTTGCAGGTTTTTCATCCTGGCAATGACCACGTCGCCGAGCAGGTGCCAGGGCTTCAGCTGGTATTCGAGCCCGGCGCTGACCGCCCGGCAAATCAGTTGATCCAGCGCATCTGCATCCCACCAGCCATCCATGTAGGCCTCGCCGGCGCCCAGCGTGCCACTGGCGAGCACGCGACTGTATAGGCGATCGTCGTGAACCTGCAGGTCCCATGGCCGGTCACCGTTAATGCGGATATCCGCCGGTGCCAGGATAGATTCGAATTTGCGGCGTTGTGAATCAGGGCGCATAGGATTCTGCTCAGTCGAATCGCGTGTACTCCATGGTTACGTCGACGCGCTCGCGCGCCATCTCCTGTTTCCCTAACCTGCTTTCCTCGTTCCCAGTTCCTCGGTCATGCGCTCCCGAATCACGTACTTCTGAACCTTGCCGGTCACGGTCATCGGGAACTCTTCAACGAAACGTATGTACCGTGGAATCTTGAAGTGTGCGAGCTTTCCCTTGCAGAACTCGCGAATCTCCTCCTCGCTCGCGCTCGATCCTTCGCGCAGTTTTATCCATGCTGCGACCTCCTCCCCGAATTTCGGGTCGGGCACACCGACGACCTCAGCCTGCTCGACCTTGGGATTCGTGTACAGGAATTCCTCGATCTCGCGCGGGTAGATGTTCTCTCCACCGCGGATTAACATGTCTTTGCTGCGGCCCACGATGCGCAGGTAACCGTTGTCGTCCATCGTTGCGGTGTCACCCGTGCGAATCCAGTGCGCCTCGTCAATCTCCTTCGCAGTACGCTCCGGGTCGCCCCAGTAGCCACGCATCACATTGTATCCACGAACACACAGCTCGCCGGGCACACCACGGGTAACCCTTCGCCCGTCGTCGTCGATGACCTTGATTTCGGTGTGCGGTAGCGGACGGCCGACGGTGCCGACGCGAAGTTCGATCGGATCATCAAGCAAGGTCTGTGTCGACAGCGGACCGGTCTCGGTCA
Organism: Gammaproteobacteria bacterium; assembly: GCA_030641695.1. Classification (GTDB taxonomy): domain Bacteria; phylum Pseudomonadota; class Gammaproteobacteria; order Steroidobacterales; family Woeseiaceae; genus UBA1847. Next base: position 6,288 of record DAOWGY010000349.1, on the reverse strand, counting down.
TGCCGTAGCCGATCGTAATTTCGCGAAGGTGCATGTCGTCGATGACCCGATGCATCAGCTCTATCGGGCACGGCGCTCCGGCCATCATCCCGGTGCGGAGTGACGTAGTGTCATACTTCCCGAAGTCCGGGTCATCGAGCATGGCGATGAACATCGTTGGCACGCCGTGAGCGGCCGTGCAGCGCTCGGCGTCGATCGCCTGCAGGCAAGCCTGCGCTTCGAAGCTGGCGGACGGCAACACGATGGCAGCGCCACTGGTCGTGCACAGCAGTGTCCCCAGCACCATGCCGAAACAGTGATACATCGGCACCGGCATGCACAAGCGGTCGTTCTCGGTGAAATTCATGATGCGCGACGACATGGTCGCGTTGTTGACGATATTGTGATGCGTCAACGTCGCCGCTTTCGGGTCGCCGGTCGTACCGCTCGTGAACTGGATGTTGATCGGCGCGTCGAAATCCAGGCTTGCACTGATAGCGTCCATCTTCGCGTAATCGTTCTCGCCGGGCAGCGCGGTGACGTCCCCGAAGTTGAACATGCCCGGCGTGCGTTCGTCGCCCAGGCGGATGACGATGCGCAACTCCGGCAGTCGCGACGCGTGCAGATCGCCGGGCTCAGCGCCCGCGAGCTCCGGCGCGAGGTCGTTCATCATCGCGAGGTAGTCACTGGTCTTGAATGTCGACTCGGTAATGAGTCCGCGGCAGCCCACCTTGTTGAGGGCATACTCGAGCTCGGGCGTGCGATACGCCGGATTGATGTTGACGAGTACGAGGCCGGCATACGCCGTACCGAATTGCGTGACGAGCCATTCGGCCCGGTTCGGCGCCAGCATGCCGATTCGATCGCCCGGTTCAAGACCGAGCGCCAATAGTCCTGCAGCGAATGTTCTCGCTCGCTCCCTGAGCTCCCGCCATGTCCAGCGGACTCCCTGATCGACAACGATCAGCGCATCCTGGTCAGGCCAGCGGCAAGCTGCCTTATCCAGCAGCTGCCCGACGGTCACCCCGAGCAGAGGCGAGTCATCGCTGCCATACGCATAGCTTTGCAATTCAATACTCCTGCAGCGTTCTAACCCACGCGTAGTAAAGCCCCTCGAAGGCTAAGCAGCTGTTCGTAGTTCTCGTAAGGGGTTGCGGGAACTACGGACTTGTGACTCCGGCTACATTTGCACCGTCAGAGCGGCGGCAAAGATTCACTTCCAGAATCGTGCCCAGCGGCGCATGGTCAGCGCTTGCCGCGACAGCGATCGTCGATGTAGCGCTGCCGTTTCTGCGGATCGTTGATGATATCGTAGAATTTCGCGACATACTTGTGTTGCCGCTGATCTGTTTTTTCGGAAACGCCTCCGGACGCCAGTGCTGATTCAATCGCAGCGCGTTCGCGATTGAAGAGCGCGATCGTGTCGTCCAGGTAATCGAAATATTCGCAGCGGCCGCGGAACAGTCGCTGTGTTACCGAACGAATGGGTAAACGCTCGTGCGGTAGCGCGTAAGGTGCGTTGATCAATCCTGCCTGATCGAAATCATAGGGCAATACGATCCAACCCGAGTCGGAGCCCGGGCTGGACAGCACCTTGCCGTTGTGACAGCAGTCCTCGTCTCCCGGGCCCTTCGTCTTTGACCAATCCGTGTTCGCGATCAGAAACTGGAACAGCTCGTGTATGCTGGAATTCGCCGCATCGAGCTGCTGTGGCGGAATTTGATTGAGCTTGACCGGCTCCATCTGCGATCGCTCCGCAACCTCTTTCGCCGACTCGATGAAAAACGCGACCTGTACGTCATCCCGTTTTTTCTTTTTCGAGTCACGGAACCTGATGTTCAGCATTCGCACCCGGAAAGCCGGTTCGGCGACGACACTGAAGGCCTTGTAGATGCCGTATTCCTGACGCAGGAAATCGAGATAGCTGGCACCGCGCCGGCACTGGGTTACGATCTTGAGCTTTTTCTGACCCGCGAAAACGGTTTCCTGCACCTGCTTTTTATCGAGCAAGAGGGTCAACGGCGGGAAACTGCACATATCCAGGCGACTGTGGCCGCGCGTCGTGACCTGTACGTCCAGAAGGATCTGCTCTCCATTCGCATCGACGTAACGCAGCTTGCCCTCCAGAAGTGGACGATCCTCCGCCCTGCGTAACAGGGTGCTCATGGGCAGCTCGAGTTCGAACTCGAGCGTCGCGTCGCAGTCAAACAGCGCCCGCTCCGCAGCCGCGTCACAGCCCATTGTCGCCGATTGCAGCAAAGCGACCAGTGCCGGTAACAGCAATGACATTTATCGCGCCTCGAATGTCGGGGTAGCCAAGTATACTCTGCCCATGATTAACGACCGGACGCTCACTCTCTGCCTGCTGGCTGCCCTTGGTGTCGCAACGTCACTGTCATCTTGCGTCAGCCACGTGCCGATCGGCACTGAATACCATGCTGAGTCAGAAAATCACGAGGTCGTCGTGGGATTGCGCTTCGTCACCAATCGCCAGCTGCGAACGACAGACTCGAATGGCGATTATTATGGCGACGATCTCGGCGAGTTATCGGCGGGCGAATGCAAAGTTGGCTTCGAGAAGAACGACCGCAGAGGCGAGATACTGCGTGTCGACCCGGCGCCAATCGAATCAATCCTGCCAAGCGATGGATTGCAACCGTTCGTTATCTACATTCATGGCTATGGCGAGTCGTTTGCACGGAGCTGCCGCCGAGCAGCCTTGCTACAGCAAAGGCTCCGTCTTCAGGGTCGACTCCTGTTGTTTTCCTGGCCGTCGAGCACTTACCTGACCTACGCCCAGGACGCGGATGACCTGGAGAAAAGCCTCGGCCACCTGAACGAATTGTTATCGGCGGCTGCAGACTCAGTCGGCCAACAGCACCTGATATTGCTTGCACATAGTATGGGTTCGAGGGGTGTCGTCGACGCACTCAAACTCCGCAATAATGGTACTGCCAAGTTCGCCAATATCGTGTTCATCGCTCCGGATATCCGGCGTGACGTCTTTCTGGAGAATGTACATATACTCCAGGACAAGGCTTCGGAAATTACGGTCTACATGTCGGACAATGATCGTGTACTGTGGCTGTCCGCAACGGTAAACACCTCCGGCCGGCTTGGTCTCGCGAAGCAATTCAGTGTCGATATCGAACACATTAGCGTCGTCGATATCACGCCGACCGGAACCAACGATATCTCGGGCCATATGTATCACATGTTCAATCCGGCAGTGACTGAAGACCTGCGACACTTGTTCGGCTCGGCTGTCGCCGGTGAACCACGCGAATTTCGGAGGGTTGCGTCCGAGGTAACGGGATTTTGGACGCTCGAGCCAGACGTGACCGACGCGGATTAATTACCTTGATGTCCAGCCGTACATCGGGTTCGGTCGTTTGCATCGCCGTTGCCATTGCACTGCTGATGCAGGTGCTACCTGCCCTCGCCCAGCTGCCAGCAGGCGCACGCCCGGAAATGCAGGCGCAGCGACTCCTGTCCACACCCACGATTGACGGTGATGTTCTCGGCGACGAGGCCTGGCGCGCCGCAACTCCTGCGACCGGTTTCTGGCAGACTCGTCCGAATGCCGGCGCTCCATCAACGCAGCGCACCGAAGTCTTCGTCGGTTTTTCGGATACCTCCCTTTATATAGGTGTCATTGCGTTCGACGACGATCCGGACGGAATCATCGTCACAGACAGTCGCCGTGATTCTTCGCTCGACGACACGGATGCTTTCCTCGTCGTTATCGACGGCCTGCTCGACCGGCAAAACGGCTATGTCTTTGGCACCAACCCGGCGGGAATCGAGTACGACGGCCAGGTGACGGGCGAAGGTGCGGGCACGGGCATCAGCTTCCTGGGCGGAGGCCTCAATCTCAACTGGGACGGAAGCTGGTCCGTGGCGACCAAGACGGGCGACTTCGGTTGGAGCGCGGAATTCGAAATCCCGTTTCGCACTCTGCGCTTCAGCACCGCGGAAACACAGGACTGGGGCATCAATTTCCAGCGTAACATCCGCCGCAATAGCGAAATCGCCTTCTGGGCACCGCTCGATCGCAATCGCAACCTGTACCGGGTGTCGGAAGCCGGCACTCTCCTGGGCATCACTCCGCCACCGCAGCGCAACCTGCAAATAACCCCATACGTACTGGGCAGCACCAGGCGTGGTGGCGAGCTTTCCGGCACGGACACCGATGGCGATGCCGGCGTCGACCTGAAGTACTCCGTTACGCCGAGCCTGACGCTCGACCTCACAGTCAACACCGACTTCGCGCAGGTCGAGGCGGATAACCAGCAGATCAATCTCGACCGCTTCAACCTGTTCTTTCCCGAGAAGCGGCCGTTTTTTCTGGAGAACGCCGGCCAGTTCGCTGTTGGCAACTCCGGCGAAGTGGAGGTCTTTTTCAGTCGTCGCATCGGTATCGGCGAAGACGGCGACGTCATTCCAGTGGAAGGTGGCGCAAGGCTGTCCGGCAAGCTCGGCGATTCGACGAACATCGGCCTGCTATACATGGGCACCGAGGGCGTCGCCGGGGTCGCGCCGCAGAATCGTTACGGTGTCGCGAGAATCAACCAGGAACTCCCCAATCGCTCCGCGATCGGCGCGATGGTCGTAACCCGGGACGGCGACGGCTCATTCGTCGTGGACAAGAGCGACGATTACAACCACAGCTATGCGATCGACGGCCACTGGGGCATCGGCGAAAACATATTGCTCGACGGCTGGGTCGCCAGGACCGACACGCCCGGTCTGACGGGCAAGGATCACGCATTCAGCCTGGCCGCAAATTTCAGCTCGGCTGAGTGGACCTCGAGTGCTGAATACACCGAGGTTCGCGAGGACTTCAATCCCGAAGTCGGCTTTCTGTCACGCAGCGAATTTCGCAAAGGCCGCGTGTTCCTGATGCGGACCATGCGGCCCGACGACCTGTGGGGGCTCCTCGAGATCCGGCCGCACGCATCCTACACGGGCCACTGGAAATTCGACGGTTTCCAGGAATCGGGTTTTTTGCACCTTGATACGCACTGGGAGTACAAGACCGGCACGGAGTTGCATACGGGTGTCAACTTCACGCGCGACGGCGTCATCGACCCGTTCGAAATCATTGATGGCGTCACGATTCAACCGGGCACCTACGATCATGAGGAATTTCAGGTCGTCTACTTCACGAATCAGTCGAAGCCCGTCAGTATCGGCCTGAACGTCGTCGCCGGTGGCCGCTTCGGCGGCGATCGCGTCTCTATCGGGCCAAGTCTGAACGTGCGCGTTGGCGAGACCTTCAGGTCGGAGTTCTGGTTCGATTACAATGAATTCGACCTGCCCGTTGCCAATGGCGATTTCACAGCGAACCTTGCGGGAGTGAGGCTTTCCTACTCGTTTACGCCTAAAATACTGTTGCAGGCACTCATACAGTACAACGACGTCGACGAGATACTCGGTACGAACATCCGGTTCTCGTGGCTGAGGTCGGCGAACTCGGGCCTGTACCTGGTTTACAACGAGGTTGACGAACGAAGCATCGGCTCATTGCCTTCCGGGCGTGAGTTCATCGTCAAGTACAGCCACATATTCGATATCCTGAACTAGAAAATAGATCAATATAGCAACAGAGGAATCCGTGATGAGCGACAGAGTTTCGGCATTTGCCACCGTAGACCCGTTTGCCGGCATGACCGGCAGCGAACCGGGCACTTTGCAAAACCTGGTGGGTGGCGAGTGGGTTTCCGACAGCAAAGAGTACGATTACATCATCGACCCGATGAATGGCGAGCGTTTCATCAAGATGCCGGACACGCAGGATGTCACGCCATTCATTGACGGACTGAAGAGCTGTCCAAAGACCGGCCTGCACAACCCGATGAAAAACACCGAGCGCTATGTCGCCCTGGGCCGCGTATGCGCGAAGGCATCCGCGTTACTGGCGGAGCAGGACGTTCTGGACTTTTTTACGAAGCTGACGCAGCGCGTCATGCCGAAGAGCTGGAACCAGTGCGCCGCTGAAGTTATCGTGACGCGCGCATTCCTTGAGAATTTCGCCGGCGACGGCGTCAGGTTCCTCGGCCGCGGTTTCTCGAATCCGGGCGATCGCACCGGTCAGGAGTCTCGCGGCTACCGCTGGCCCTACGGTCCTGTCGCGGTCATCGCACCGTTCAATTTTCCCCTCGAGATCCCGGCACTGCAGGTACTCGGCGCGTTGTTCATGGGCAACCGGCCACTGGTCAAGCCCGAATCGAAGGTCAGTGTTGTGTTCGAGCAATTTCTGCGGCTGCTGATTCATTGCGGATTGCCGGCCGGTGACATCGACATGAT
>DAOWGY010000019.1 GCA_030641695.1 Gammaproteobacteria bacterium | reverse complement strand
CTGAAACTGAGGGCCAGGAACACCACCTCGGTCTACAGCACGCCGGTTACCAAAGAGATGGAGACCTTGTTGCTTCATACGGTCGACCCTGATCAACCGGGCGTCGCCTTTCGCTGTGAGAAAGGCAAGCTGTTCGTCATCCTGGCGGTGACACCTGCCGATCTTCGCAAGGCACTGCGTGAAGGCGTGCGACGGCCGCGAGATGCGGAAGTGACGTATCAAATCGACGCCGGCGAAGAGGTGACAGAGCCCTGGGTATCCATGTCCAACGGCCGTTTGTTCATGGCGCATGAGTTCGCAAGCACGTCTGCGATCTATCACGCAGCCCGTAATGGTCAGACCCTGGTAGCTTCAGTGAAAGGTGAGGATCCGGTTACTATCGAATTGCCCGAAAGCGACGATGAGCTGTTTGACTATTACATCGAGAGTTGCAAACTGGATCCAGAATACAACCCGAACGCCGGAAGTTGATTCGGGCGCGCCGATCCGGAAGCGGAGCTAAGGCTCTTTCGCGGCCACCGCCGCCGTGAACACCACGTCTGTTGAGCTATTCAGTGCCGTTTCCGCCGAGTCCTGAAGGACACTGATTACAAAACCGACCGCGACGACCTGCATCGCGATGTCATTGGATATCCCGAACAGGCCGCAACTGAGAGGAATCAGCAGTAACGATCCGCCGGCAACACCGGATGCGCCACACGCAGACAGCGCGGCAACAATGCTCAGCAGCAATGCCGTGGGCAGGTCCACGACGATGCCCAGCGTGTGTGTCGCGGCTAACGTCAATACCGTAATCGTAATTGCGGCCCCGCCCATATTGATGGTCGCACCGAGTGGTATGGACACCGCATAGGTGTCCTCTTCGAGGTCAAGTCGCTCACACAACGCCAGGTTGATCGGAATATTCGCCGCCGAACTGCGCGTAAAAAATGCCGTAACGCCACTTTCTCTGAGCGCTGTGAACACAATCGGGTACGGATTCCTGCGCGTCTTCAACCAGACGATAAGAGGATTGATCAGGAGAGCCATGATTATCATGCTGCCGAGCAACACGGACAGAATCTGCGCATAGCCACCCAGCGCCGATAGTCCGGACTGCGCAAGGTTGCCGGCGACGAGACCGAAAATACCGATTGGTGCCAGGCGGATGACCAGGCGGACGATGTGGGTTACCGCATCGGCCGCATCTGCAAGTCCCTGTCGGGTGGACTCGGCTGCATGGTGCAGAAATATGCCCAGCAGGATGCCCCAGACGAGAATACCGATGAAGTTGCCGGTCAGAATGGCGTTGACCGGATTGTCGACGAGCTTCTGTAGCAAACCACCCAGGACTTCCATGATGCCTTGTGGCGCGGTTGCGTCGACGTCAGTCATCTGCAGAGGCAGTATTGTCGGAAACACGGTACTCATCGTGACCGCCAGCAATGCGGCCGCGATTGTGCCAGCAAGATACATGAACACGATTGGCCGCATTTGCGACGTGTGGCTCGCGCGGCGATTGGCTATTGCCGATGCGACCAGGACCAGAACCAGTATCGGCGCCACCGCCTTCAGGGCTCGTACGAACAGGTTTCCTAGCAGCATCGATGCTTCCGCTGCCTCTTTCGAGATAAGCGATAACGCGACCCCGGCAACGATGCCGATCACGATCTGCAGCACGAGACTGCCCGCCATAATTCGGTTTATTAGTGACCTGGTTTGCATCGCTGCTCTTCTTATTGTTGTTCGGCGCCTAGAGTAACTGAATGCCCCGGCTGTCCCAAGACGCAAGTACCGCTTTTGTTGCCTCAATTCAGGCGCTGCAGGAGATGAGTGAGCTTTTTCGCCACCGTGTCAATTTCTTCTACGGTCGTGGTTCGACCCAGGCTGAATCGTATTGCGCCAGCGCCGACTTCGGGTGACACGCCCATCGCATTGAGTACTGGCGATAGATCCACGCGATCTGCATGGCAGGCGGATCCGGTCGACGCTGCAACCTCAGGCATTGCCTGGAGAACTTCGGCACCCAACTGGCCCACAAACGATATGTTGAGAGTGTTTGGCAAGCGTTCGTCGGGGTGCCCGTTGAGAACGACGCGATCGCCGAGGGCCTCCTGTAGCGTTAACCAGAATCTGTCTCGCAAGGCCTGGATGTCGGCTACAGCGGTGAGATCGCTCGCCAGTTCACAGGCCTCACCAAGTGCTGCAGTGAGCAATGCGCTCTCGGTCCCCGCGCGACGGCCGCTTTCATGGCCTGCCCCATGAATTAAGGGCTCCAATTCAACACCGTCACGCACGTAAAGTGCACCGATACCCTTGGGTGCGTACAGCTTGTGCCCGGCGATGGTCAGCAGGTCGACGCCGAGATCGTTGACTCGAGTTGGCACTTTGCCAACGGATTGAGCAGCATCGGTGTGGAGCGGAATGCCGTGTTTGCGTGCGATACGTGAGCATTCCTCGATTGGCTGGATGGTGCCCACCTCGTTGTTCGCGTGCATGATGCTGATCAGGATCGTGTCGGCCGTTATTGATTGTCGCAGGTCGTCCGGATTCACACGGCCTGTTGCGTCCACGGGCAGCCACACAATTTTGGCGCCCATTTTCTCAAGAAACCGACACGGTTCAATGATTGCTGGATGTTCGACTTGTGTCGTGATTATTTGTGCGCTCGGGTTTCGATGTGCGTAATACAGGCCTTTGAGCGCCAGGTTATTCGATTCACTGCCACCACTTGTAAAAATGATTTCTTGCGGCGAGCATCCGAGAAGGCTTGCAATTTGCTGTCGCGCTTTTTCCACAATTGCATGCGCCGGCGCGCCGGCCCAGTGAATACTCGATGGATTCCCAAAGGCACACGCCACCGCCACCTCAACAAATGCCGCGCCCCAGGGGAGAATCTGAGAATTCTCGGTGTTGTCGAGATAGATGCGGTGCGCATTCGTTTGGGACATCT
>DAOWGY010000248.1 GCA_030641695.1 Gammaproteobacteria bacterium | reverse complement strand
GTCGGCATGCGCGGATCGTCCCAGCCACTGACGACCTCGCTATCGATTAACGCGGCGAGTTTTCGTTTGCTGGTGATGGTGTAGGCGAGGTTGAGGCGTGAAAACTCGATCTGGCGGGGCCGGTGTTCAGGCTCGAGTTGATCCAGAAACCAGTCGTACAACGGACGATGGTCCTCGAACTCGAGCGTGCACAACGAATGCGTGATCTCCTCGAATGCGTCGGAAAGCGTGTGCGCGAAATCGTACATCGGATAGATGCACCACTCATCGCCCGTGTGCTGATGCGTAACGTGTCGGATGCGATACAGCGCCGGATCGCGCAGATTCATGTTCGGCGAAGCCATGTCGATCTTCGCACGCAGCACGTGCTCGCCGTCCGCAAATTTTCCCGCACGCATGCGTCGCAAGAGATCGAGGTTCTCCTCGATACCGCGATCACGATACGGGCTGTTCTTGCCGGGCTCCGTTAGCGTGCCACGATGCGCGCGAATCTCGTCGGCACTCAATGAATCGACATAGGCAAGCCCCATCTCGATGAGCTTCTCGGCGGCCTCGTAAAGCTGACCGAAATAATCCGATGCGTGTGTCAGCCGCTCCTGCCAGTCGAAGCCGAGCCAGTGCACGTCGCGCTCGATGGCATCGACGAACTCCTCGTCCTCCTTGTGCGGATTGGTGTCGTCGTAACGCAGAAACGTACGGCCGCCGGTCTCGTCCGCGACACCGAAATTCAGGCAGATCGACATGACGTGGCCGATGTGCAGATAGCCGTTCGGCTCGGGCGGGAAGCGCGTGACGATTGCATCGTGCTTGCCCGACTCGAGGTCGTCATGGATGATCTGGCGGATGAAATCCCGCGGGGCGTCGCTCATTGTCGTCGGTCAGGTGGAATCGAAGGGGCGCTATTGTACGCGAACTAAGGCCCGGACCCAGCCTTGTTGGAGCGGTTCTCGAACCGCGACTGCGATCAAGCCGAATCGCGCTTCGAGGCCGCTCCCGCGCATCCATGCGTTTCGCGGCATAAGGTCATCGTGACCAAAAAGCGCTCCTACGAAACCCCGGTCAGCCCCGCGAGCGGCACTCGTTGCAAAGGCCCTGGATCTCGAGCATCTGGTGCACGGCCGTGAAGCCGAGCTGCCCCGCTTTCTTTCGGACCATCGCATCGATCTCGGGGTCGTCCAGCTCCGCGACGGTTCGGCACTGCCGGCAGATCAGGAACTGGCCCGTGTGGGAACGGGCCGGGTCGGGGCAGCCGATATAGGCATTCAGCGAGTCCAGACGGTGTACGAGTCCCGCCTCGATCAGGAAGTCGAGGGCCCGGTACACTGTCGGCGGTGCCGCCTTCCTGCCTTCCTCTCTGAATCTGTCGAGAATGTCGTAGGCGCCGACAGGCTTGTGACTGTCCCAAACCAGTGTCAGCACACGTCGCCGTAACGCCGTAAAGCGCAGCCCTCGATCGCCGCACAGTACCTCAGCAGATTCGATCGCCTGGGCGACGCAATCATCGTGGTCATGGCCCGCCGCGGGAAATGCCTTTGCTGCTTCGTGCATGGATGGGTGTCCTCAATCAGTCTCGGATTGTACAATGTCGCGCCTTGCCTGCGGGCAACGAACAGACGACGAGCGACATGCCAAGAATTACCCTACCTGACGGTTCCGAGAAGCAGTTCGATGCTGCAACGCAAGGTGCCGAAATCGCCGCCAGCATCGGCAAGGGCCTGGCGCGCGACGCTGTGGCCGTGCGGGTCGACGGCGAACTGTGGGACCTGACTCGCGACATCGAGGACGATGTTGCTGTCGAGATTGTCACACGCACGTCCGATGACGGCCTGGAGTTACTGCGTCACGATGCCGCCCATGCGCTGGCCGAAGCCGTAAAGGAGCTTTGGCCCGAAACCCAGGTAACGATCGGTCCGGCGATTGAAAACGGCTTCTACTACGACTTCTCCCGCGAGGAGCCATTCACGGAGAACGACCTTGAAGTTATCGAGGCGCGCATGAAGGATATCGTCGACCGCGACGAGTCTATCGTGCGCGAGGTTTGGAACCGTGACGAGGCCGTCAAGTTTTTTCGCGGCATAGGCGAAGAGTACAAGGCCGAGATCATCGCCAGCATTCCATCCGATGAGCCCATCACGCTTTACAAACAGGGTGAGTTCATCGACCTCTGCCGCGGCCCGCACCTGCCCTCGACCGGCAAGCTCGGCAAGTCGTTCAAGCTCACGCACGTTTCGGGCGCGTACTGGCGCGGCGATTCGTCGAAGGAAATGCTGCAGCGTATCTATGGTACGGCGTGGTCGAATGACAAGCAGTTGCGCCAGTACCTGCACATGCTCGAGGAGGCCGAGAAGCGCGATCACCGCCGGCTCGGCCGTATCATGGACCTGTTTCACTTCCAGGAAGAGGCGCCCGGCGCCGTCTTCTGGCATCCAAAGGGCTGGGCTTTGTATCGGAGCCTCATCGGCTACATGCG
>DAOWGY010000179.1 GCA_030641695.1 Gammaproteobacteria bacterium | reverse complement strand
TGGCCTCAAAAACGGCATTATAGGCCCTTGAAGGGCTTGTTCTTGACAACGATTATTTATGATTGCAGAGAGTTATCGTGGTCCGACCCCGTCCTGCCCAGACGTATCGCCAACGCCTGCCCCCACCCTGCCTATATAACTTTTCGGAATAAGTGCTGGATATCCCGTCAACCTTTGTATAGCCTGCGCGGCCTCGTTTTATTTATCGTGGGGGTGGGAAGCCGCCCCGGATTTGAGAAAGGAATACCATAAATGGCCAGAATTACCGTCGAAGACTGCGTGGACAACATCAACAACATTTTCGAGATGGTGCTCGTTGCAGCCAAGCGCGCGCGCCGTCTTGCTCATGGCGCCGACCCGATGGTCGAGCTCGAGAATGACAAGCCCACCGTAATCGCTCTGCGCGAGATTGCCGAAGGCCACGTGACGCCGGCCATTCTCGACGAGATCGACCATCCGCCGGCGGACGATCTGTTGGTGCCCGAGACGACCGAAGACATCCTGCCCGTGCGAGGCATCTCCATTGGTGATTAGCGTCAGCTGAGCCTTCCGCTCTACGCCCCGAACACGACAGAGTACCCGCACCCTGCGGAGCGCCCAGCCTCGGGGTTTCGCAGGTATGATTGGTGCATGGATTATGCCGCGACAATTTTGTCGAAATTGCCGGGCGCGTCAAAGCGCGACCATGGTTTACGACACCTTGTCGATACGCTCCAGACCTATTTGCCGAAAGAACAGGTCGCGACCGTCATGCGTGCCTACGAATTCGGCGCCGAGGCGCACGATGGTCAGACGCGCAAGACGGGTGAGCCTTACATTTCTCATCCCGTCGCCGTCGCTCAGTCACTCGCCGAGATGCACCTCGACTCAGAGGCGATCATGGCGGCCATCCTGCATGACACGGTGGAAGACACGGAAGCCTCGATAACCGACATCGAGAAAAGCTTCGGCACAGAAGTCGCCTTGCTCGTTGACGGCGTCAGCAAGCTCGACCAGATCCAGTTCCGCAGCCAGGCCGAAGCGCAGGCCGAGAGCTTTCGCAAGATGATGCTTGCGATGATCGAAGACATTCGTGTCATCCTCGTAAAGCTGGCTGATCGGCTGCACAACATGAAAACGCTGGACGCGATGCCGGGAGGTAAGCGCAAGCGCATCGCCCGCGAGACCCTCGATATTTATGCGCCCATCGCCAACCGGCTCGGCATCAATCGCTTTAAGGTCGAACTCGAGGATCTTGGTTTTCGCAATCTGTATCCGATGCGTTACCGGGTTCTCGACCGGGCGCTGAAGAAGAGTAAGGGCAGCCAGCGTCAGATCGTCAAACGCATTTCGGAAGAAATCGGCAAGACGCTCGCGGAGGAGGGCATCGAAGGGGAGATCATCGGCCGCGAAAAACACCTCTACAGCATTTATAGGAAAATGGCCGAGAAAAAGCGGATGTTGTCCGACATCGTCGACGTTTACGGTTTTCGAATTGTCGTCGACGACGTCAGCACCTGTTACAAAGTGCTGGGCCTCGTTCACGGACTCTACAAACCGGTGCCTGGACGCTTCAAGGACTACATTGCCATTCCCCGCCTCAACGGCTACCAGTCACTACACTCGACGCTTTTCGGGCCCAAGGGGCTGCCGCTCGAAGTGCAGATTCGCACACGCGAAATGGATCGCGTCGCCGAGTCCGGCGTCGCCTCGCATTGGCAATACAAGGCCGAAGACAAGGTTGACGCCACGCCGCAGCGGCGTGCCCGGCAATGGCTTTCCAGGCTCGCCGAGCTGCAGCAGTCGGGAACGTCCGAAGAGTTTCTCGAGAGCGTCAAAGTGGACCTGTTCCCGGACAAGATTTACGTATTCACGCCCAAGGGCGACATCATGCCGCTGCCAAAAGGCTCAACGACCGTCGACTTCGCCTATGCCGTGCACACGGACATCGGCAATCGCTGTGTCTCTGCAAAGGTCGATCGCGCGCTCGTGCCTCTGCGTACGAATCTAAACAATGGGCAGACCGTCGAGGTCATCACGAGCCGTGGCGCGAAGCCGAACCCGAACTGGCTGACATTCGTACGCACAGCGAAGGCACGTACGGCCATTCGCAATCACATGAAAAAGATGCGCACGGCTGAATCCGTTGACCTCGGCAAACGGTTGCTCGATCGCACGCTCAAGGATCTCGGCTCATCGCTGCGCAAGGTCGGCAAAGTTCGCATGAAAGCGGCCCTCGAAGAGCTCAGCCTCAACGACACCTCGGAATTGTTCGAACAACTCGGACTCGGCGAGCGACTCGCACCATTGACGGCTCGTTTTCTGCTGGGCGTCGACGACGACGGCAATTCCGAAACCAACCAGGCAAGCCTGACGATTGCCGGAACTGAGGGCATGGTGGTCAGCTACGCCAAGTGCTGCTACCCGATTCCCGGCGACGACGTCATGGGCTACCTGAGTTCGGGCCGCGGTGTCATCATCCACCGTGTGAGCTGCGGCAATCTGAGCAATTTCCGCAAGCACGCCGAAAAGTGGATTGCCTGCAGCTGGGAAGACAGTATCGACCGCGAATTCTCGAGCCAAATCCAGGTCGACACATTCAACAAGCCCGGTGTGCTTGCCGAGGTCGCCGCTACAATCGGCGATTGCGGCTCGAACATCGAACAAGTGGAGGTGCTGGGACGACACGAGGACTGCTCGATGCTGTCGTTTCTCATCCAGGTCAAAGACCGCAAGCACCTCGCCCGAATTCTTCGCGACGTGCGCAAAATGCCGAATGTCGTGCGTGTCGCACGAGATTGCGCCTGACAACCAAGAAGAGCATCAATGAGCAAAGAAGCTATTCACAGTGATAATGCGCCGGCTGCCATCGGCACGTACTCGCAGGCGATCAGGGCGAACAACGTCGTGTTTTTGTCCGGCCAGATTCCACTCGATCCCGCCACGATGGAGGTCGTCGACGGCGGCTTCGAGGCGCGCGCGCGTCGCGTGTTCGATAACCTTGCGGCAGTGGCCGAAGCTGCCGGCGGCGATCTCGATAGCATCGTCAAACTGACAGTCTTCCTCACTGATCTCGACAATTTCGCAACCGTCAACGGCGTCATGGAAGATTACTTTCAGCAACCGTATCCTGCCCGCGCCGCTGTCGGCGTCGCGGCTTTACCGAAGGGTGTCGATGTGGAAGCGGACGCGATCATGATGTTGGAGCGCTCCTAGGAGCGCGATCGCGCTTCGAGAAGCGCTCCAACGGTGGCTATTCCACTCGATTCACCTCTGACCGCCCTCGCGGGCGTCGGCCCCGCGCTTGCGGAAAAACTCGAACGGCTGAACCTCAGTCGCGTCGAGGACCTGTTGTTCTTGCTGCCGCTGCGTTACGAGGACCGCACTCAGCTCGTCAAGCTCGGAGCGCTTGTGGCTGGCAATCGGTGCCTCGTAACGGGCGAGGTTCTTCTTGCTGAAATTGCGTTCCGTGGCCGCCGCAACCTGCTCGTACGCATCTCCGACGGTAGTGGCCAGATAACGCTGCGGTTCTTCTATTTTTCGCGCAGTCAGCAGGCGCAGTTCCAGCCCGGCGTGCGTGTGACCTGCTTTGGCGAAGCGCGCAAAGGTCGTGGCGG
>DAOWGY010000365.1 GCA_030641695.1 Gammaproteobacteria bacterium | reverse complement strand
TGTCGAGCAACGTGACGAGCGATCGGCTCTGGGCGGCACGATGCGGCTCGGCGCGCAGGAGGTGTCGCTCGCCGAAGGTTCGCTCGCGGCGACGACCTACGGTTCGACGACGATCGAGGAACGTCACCGGCATCGTTATGAGGTGAACAACAATTACCGGTCACAGCTCGAAAAAACCGGGCTCAGATTTTCCGGCCTGTCGGTCGACGATCTCGTCGAGATGGTTGAGATACCGGAGCATCCCTGGTTTCTCGCAAGCCAGTTTCACCCGGAATTCACGTCGAATCCGCGCGACGGTCATCCGTTGTTCAAGGGTTTCATCATGGCTGCGCGACAGCATCACGAAGGCGAATTGCCCAGGGTCGCCGAGGCATGAAGCTCGCGCATTTCGATGCGGGTAACGACCAGCCGATCTTCCTGATTGCCGGTACCTGCGTTGTCGAAAGTGAGGCCATGTCGATCGATACCGCGGGCTCCCTCAAGGAGACCTGCGGCAAACTCGGGGTGCCGTTTATTTACAAGTCGTCGTTCGACAAGGCAAACCGCAGCTCGACCGGCAGCTTTCGCGGCCCGGGCATGGAGGAAGGACTCCGCATCCTCAGTGAGGTCAGGAAGCAACTCGACGTACCGGTGCTGACAGACGTGCACGAAGACACGCCGATTGACGAGGTTGCGGACGTCGTTGACGTGCTGCAAACGCCTGCATTTCTTTGCCGGCAGACGAATTTTATTCTGCGAGCGGCGGGTGCCGGTAAGCCCATCAACATCAAGAAAGGCCAGTTCTTGTCGCCGTGGGAGATGCAGAATGTCGTCGACAAGGCCAGGTCGACGGGCAATGACAGCATCATGGTCTGCGAGCGCGGGTTTTCATTCGGCTATAACAACCTGGTGTCCGACATGCGCAGCCTTGCAGTCTTGCGGCAAACGGGTTGTCCTGTTGTATTCGATGCGACGCACTCGGTGCAACTTCCTGGAGGCATGGGATCGGCGTCGGGCGGACAGCGGGAGTTCATTCCCGTGCTGTCGCGTGCGGCAACGGCGGTCGGAATTGCCGGCCTGTTCATGGAAACACATCCTGACCCGGACAAGGCGTTGTCTGACGGTCCGAATGCGATGCCGCTCAAGAACATGCCAACGCTGCTCGAGACGCTCGTCTCGATCGATCAGAGCGTCAAGCAACACGGCTATCTCGAATCGGAGTTCGGGCTGGGCTTGTAAATTCCTGGGGACACGACAATGATCAAGATCAGCGACATTCGCGGTCGGGAGATTCTCGATTCGCGCGGAAATCCCACTGTCGAGGCCGACCTGACACTCGAGGACGGCACCATGGCGCGTGCCGCAGTGCCCTCGGGCGCGTCGACAGGCACAAGAGAGGCCGTCGAGTTACGCGACGGTGACAAATCCCGTTATCTCGGCAAGGGCGTGACCAAGGCGGTCGCCAACGTGAACGGTGAGCTGCGAGATTCACTGCTTGCGCAGAGTTTCGACGATCAACGCGCGCTCGACCAGCACATGATCGAACTCGATGGCACGGAGAACAAGGGGCGACTCGGTGCGAATGCCTTGCTGGCAATTTCGCTTGCCGCCGCAAGAGCTGAGGCGCAGTCGAACGGCATGCCGCTGTATCAGCATCTCGGTGACAACACGACAATGCCCGTACCGATGATGAATATCATCAACGGCGGTGCGCATGCCGACAACAGCGTGGATATTCAGGAGTTCATGATCCTGCCCGTCGGCGCACCGAACTTTACCGAAGCGCTGCGCTACGGCGCCGAAATATTTCATGCACTGAAATCAGTGCTGCAGTCACAGGGACTGAATACTTCTGTCGGAGACGAGGGCGGATTCGCTCCCGATCTGCCATCCAACCAGGCCGCACTCGATACGATCATGGAAGCAATCGCCACGGCGGGATTTAATGCTGGCAACGAAATCCTGCTCGGCCTCGACGTCGCGAGTTCCGAGTTCTTCGAAGGCGGCAAATACAATCTCACTTCCGAGGGTCGCAGCTTCGACGCCGCGGGATTCAGCGATTTCCTGACCAAACTCGTCGACGGATACCCGATCATCAGTGTCGAAGATGGTATGGACGAGAGTGACTGGGAAGGCTGGCGCGTGCTGACCGATGCCATCGGCGACCGGGTACAAATCGTCGGCGATGACCTGTTCGTGACCAACACTCAGATCCTCGCCCGCGGCATCGACGAAAAAATAGCGAACTCTATCTTGATAAAACCCAACCAAATCGGTACCTTATCTGAAACTCTTGATGCAATTACTATGGCAGTGGACGCGGGCTATACCGCGGTGATCTCGCATCGCTCGGGGGAGACCTCGGACAGCACGATCGCCGACATCGCGGTGGGCACGCGCGCGACGCAGATCAAGACGGGCTCGTTGTCGCGCTCGGATCGCATCGCCAAGTACAACCAGCTGCTGCGCATCGAGGAACAGCTGGGCGGCAAAGCGGGGTATGCCGGCCGCGACGCGTTCTCGGTGAAGGCGTCGTAAACAAGATTTGGGGTCTACATTTGTCAAATTTGCGCTGGCTGCTTGTCGTTCTCGGCACCGCCGCTGTGCTGTTGCAGGCGCAGCTGTGGTTTTCCGACGGCGGTTACCGCAAGACCATGAATCTGCGCGTGGCAGTCGCCGATCAACGCGATCTGAATCAGCAACTGCGCGATCGTAATGCCGCACTCGACGCCGAGGTCGTGAACCTCAAACAGGGTCTGGAAGCGGCCGAGGAGCGTGCCCGCACCGATCTCGGCATGATCGGCCAGCGCGAAACTTTCTACCAGGTCGTACCAGTCCGCGACGAGCGCGATTGAGAAAACCTTGTCGGCGTCAACGCGCACGCTTCCCGACTGGGCCCGTGCCTTGGGCAAACCGTTGTTTAACGCGACGATTCGCCGCCAGCCGTCCGACTTCTTGGTCTCGGAAAACCTGGCGATCGAGTTCAGCGGTACTGGTGAGCATGACTACCTGTGGCTGCAGAAGACCGGGGCAAATACGAACTGGGTTGCGCGCCAGCTCGCGCGCCACGCGGGCGTCCGCGCCGCTGATGTCGGTTATGCGGGGCTCAAGGACCGCCACGCAATTACCCGCCAGTGGTTCAGCATCCTGCGGAGTGGCGACGCTGCCGACTGGCCATCTTTCAGCTGCAATGGAGTTGAGATTCTCGACATCCGGCGGCACCAGCGAAAATTGCGGCGTGGCGCGCACGACAGCAATGAATTTCGAATCGCTTTGCGGTCGGACGACGCGCTGACGCCGTACCGCGACCGCATCGAGGATCGCCTGGAGTGCATAGCGACGCGCGGCGTGCCGAATTACTTCGGACCGCAGCGTTTCGGCCACGATGCGTCCAACATTGATCTCGCATTGCAGTTGTTTGCCGGCAAGCGCCTGAAGCGCGAGATGCGCAGCATTGCGATATCGGCCGCCCGCTCGTTTCTGTTCAACGAGATCCTCGCCAGGCGCGTGAGCGAATGCACCTGGGATCGCATATTGCCGGGCGAACTCGCGAATCTCGATGGCTCGGGCAGCGTGTTCGAAGTCATCGAGCCCGATGAGGTCATCGAGCGCCGCTGTGCCGACATGGACATCCATCCGACAGCAACGCTGTGTGGCTTACGAAGTGATATTTCACCGGGGGTCGTCCAAGAGCTTGAACGTGATGCAACGGATGCCTATTCGGACCT
>DAOWGY010000221.1 GCA_030641695.1 Gammaproteobacteria bacterium | reverse complement strand
GTAGGCCCGAATTGTTCGATCGGTGACGATTGTCGTTTGATCGCAAGCGTTACCTTCGTACGGCAGGCTACGCTCGGTGCACGCGGCATCATTCACCCTGGTGTCGTCATCGGTGCCGACGGTTTCGGCAATGCGATGACGCCGGAGGGCTGGGTCAAGGTGCCGCAGGTGGGTGGCGTCCGAATCGGAGACGACGTCGAGATCGGCTCCAATACTACGGTTGATTGCGGTGCCATCGACGACACAGTGATCGAGAACGGTGTTCGTATCGATAATCTCTGCATGATTGCGCATAACGCACACGTCGGTGAACACACCGCTATGGCAGGATCGTCAGGTATTTCCGGTAGCACGACGGTCGGCAAACGGTGCCTGTTTGCGGGGCAGTCGGGAACTGTTGGTCACATCACGATTTGCGACGATGTCATAATAAGCGGCAAGGCCGTTATCTCGAAGAGCATTACGAAGCCCGGCCAATATGCCTCTGTATTCCCCGCTGAAGAGGTCAAAATCTGGAATCGCAGAGTTGCTCGCTTTCGGCGCCTCGACCAACTGATCGAACGTATCAAAAAGCTCGAGAAAGCCACCAAGTAGGCACAATGGAAGGGTCTTGATTCACTCAACGGCAATAATCTCGGACAGCGCGAAGATCGACGATAAGGTCGAGATCGGCGCGTACTCGGTCATTGGTGGCGACGTCGAGATCGGTAGCGGTACGCGCATTGATAGTCACGTTGTCATCAATGGCCCGACGAAGATCGGCCGCGACAACCACATCTACCAGTTTGCCTCCATCGGTGACGATCCGCAGGACAAGAAGTACGGTGACGAGCCGACGCGACTGATAATCGGCGACAGAAATACCATTCGCGAGTTTTGTACGCTCAGCCGCGGCACCGTGCAGGACCTCGGTGAAACGATTGTGGGCGATGACAACTGGATCATGGCCTACGTGCATATCGCGCATGACTGTGTAGTCGGCAATAAAACGATCATGGCAAACAACGTAACGCTTGCCGGTCACGTGCACGTCGGTGACTGGGTCATATTCGGCGGCTTTTCCGGTGCACATCAATTCGCGACGGTCGGCGCGCACGCGTTTCTCGGCATGTACGCGGGCGTCAACAGGGACGTACCGGCGTACACCATGGTGGCGGGTCAGCCGGCGGCACCGCGCGGCATTAATAGTGAAGGGCTGAAACGGCGCGACTTCAGCGAGGAGCAGATTCGCAATATCAAGAATGCGTATCGCCTCGTGTACCGCAAGGGCCTGAAGCTCTCTGAAGCCACAGAGCAGATCGAGGAGCTCAGCAAACACCAGCCGGAGCTCGTTATTTTTCTAGAGTCGCTGCGTTCCTCCGAACGCGGCATCATCCGATAAGTCCCGTGTCACTGCGCGTAGGACTGGTCGCCGGCGAGTCCTCGGGCGATCTGCTGGCTGCAGGCCTCATTAACGCCATTCGCGCACGCGAACCGGACGCCGTGTTCGAGGGGGTCGCCGGTCCGGAGATGATCGCGGCCGGATGCGACGCGTGGGCCGATGCCGAGATTCTGGCGGTCATGGGCCTCATCGAGCCTTTGAAACACCTGCCCGAGCTACTCCGCTTGCGGCGATCATTGATCAGGCGCTGGCGCCAGGCGCCGCCGGACGTATTCGTCGGCGTCGATGCCCCGGATTTCAATCTGCGTCTCGAAATCGCACTCAGAAAATCGGGCATCCGGACGATGCACTACGTCAGCCCGTCGGTGTGGGCGTGGCGCAAATGGCGCATCAGGAAGATTCGCAAGGCGGCCGACTGCGTGCTCTGCATTCTGCCCTTCGAGCCCGAAGTGTACGTAAACCAGGGCATCGATGCCGTATTCGTAGGCCATCCCAAGGCCAGTTCGCTGTCCGCCGACCATGACGTCGGCGCAGCGCGTGACTCGCTGCAATTGCCTGCAGGAAGCCCTGTCGTTGCGGTGTTGCCCGGTAGTCGGGGAAGCGAGGTTTCGCGGCTCGGGCCGATATTTGCGGCCGCAGCTGCGCGCATCGCCGCTACCGACGAGCGCATTTGCTTCGTCACTCCCGTCGCCAGCCCGCGGCTCAGGCCGCTGATCGAACAATGCCTGCAGGACGCCGGTATTACGGACAGATTCACGCTCGTGGATGGCGACTCGGAGCGGACGATGATGGCGGCCGATGTGGTATTGCTCGCATCCGGTACTGCGGCGCTGGAATCTGCGTTGCTCGGCAAGCCGACCGTCGCCGCCTACCGGGTCGCAGCACTGACATACTCGATTTTGTACTGGTTCAACATGGTCGATGTGCGGCACTTCACGTTGCCGAATTTGCTTACAGAGAACCCCGTAGTACCCGAATTCATCCAGGACGAAGCGACACCAGTCGCAATCGCAAACGAAGTCATCTCCATGTTCAATGATCCGCAACGCTGCGCCGGCATCAGTGCGACATTTGCTAAACTGCAATCCGAGTTGGCGCTGGATGCAAACGAGCGCGCAGCCGACGCACTTTTAAGTCTCGTAGCGCGGAAATAAACCGGGTTCGCAAACCGATAATGCAGCAATCTCAAATGTCCCAGATTTACGGTCCGGTCGCCGGAGTCGACGAGGCCGGGCGCGGGCCGCTGGCTGGCCCGGTCGTCGCAGCGGCCGTGATTCTGCATCCGGAGCGGTCCATCGGCGGATTGCGCGATTCCAAACAGCTGTCTGCGGCTCGTCGCGACGTTCTCAGCGCCGAAATAAGGTGCCGCGCGCTGTGCTGGTCGGTTGCGTGGTCGGATCCGGCAGAGATCGATGCGCTGAATATTCTTGCCGCGACCATGCTTGCGATGCGGCGCGCAATCCTCGGTCTTGCCATTACACCGGTGGGTGTGGAGGTGGACGGTAACCGGCTGCCAGACTTGCGCTTCCACGACCGCGAGATCGATGGTGTCGCTATCATTGGCGGGGACGCAAAGGTCGACGCGATCAGTGCTGCGTCGATCATTGCGAAAACGACCCGTGACCGCATGATGATTGCCATGGACGCGCTGTACCCGAATTATGAGTTCGCTCGCCACAAAGGCTACGGAACTGAGACGCATCGAGAGCGCTTGCGCGAATTCGGGCCATGTCGCGAGCACCGTCGCAGTTTTGCTCCGGTGAGGGCCCTGCGATGACGGCGCAGGCGTTCGTGCATCTGCATGTGCACACGGAATACTCGCTGGTCGACAGCACGGTGCGTATTCCTGCTTTGATGGACAAGGCAGCCGCGGACAGCATGCCCGCTGTCGCCATGACCGATCAGAACAATCTGTTCGGTCTCGTGAAATTCTACCGGCGTGCGCTTGCGGCTGGCGTCAAACCGATCATCGGTGCGGACCTGCGCATATGCAATGATGACGAACGGGATCGCCCTTATTCGTTGATTGTTCTTTGCCAGGACAATCATGGCTATCGCAACCTGTCACGCCTGATCACCCGGGCCTACCTCGAGGGCCGGGTACGAGGTGAGCCGATGCTGCGCATGGAATGGCTGACCAGGGAAAGCTGCGAAGGCCTCATTGCGTTGTCGGGTGGCCTGCACGGAGACGTCGGGCATGCGCTGGTGGTCGGGCACGAAGACGACGCCCGGCAGCGACTGGCGGCCTGGCGCGATATTTTCGGTGATCGCTACTATCTCGAACTGACCCGGACCGGGCGCAGTGACGAGGACGATTGTGTGCAGGCGAGTCTGGCTTTTGCAAGCGATGCCGGCGTACCGGTCGTCGCGAGCAACGATGTGCGTTTCATCGAACGCGAGGACTTCAATGCGCATGAAGCGCGGGTCTGCATTCATGATGGTCGCAGTCTTGCCGACACCGAGCGGCCACGGCTGTACAGCAAGCAACAGTACCTGCGGTCCTCGGCCGAGATGGTGGAACTGTTTTCCGATGTTCCCGAGGCCATCGACAATGCGATCGAAATCGCAAAGCGTTGCAACCTGGACCTGAAACTGGGCGTAAGCGTCTTGCCAGCGTTCCCCGTGCCCGAGGGCCAGACCGAGGAGGATTTCCTCGAGGCGGAAGCCAGGCGCGGGCTCGAGGCAGCGCTCGAAGGCGTATTCGAGGCAGGTGAGGTCACCGCGAAGCAGAGGGACGCAGTCTCCGCGCCGTACCACGCAAGACTGGAGACCGAGCTGAAGGTCATTCACGACATGGGGTTCCCGGGCTACTTCCTGATCGTCGCAGACTTCATACGCTGGGCGCGGCAAAACGATATTCCGGTCGGTCCAGGGCGTGGATCCGGTGCTGGCTCTCTCGTGGCGTGGGTGCTCGGAATTACCGATCTCGATCCGCTCGAACACGACCTGCTGTTCGAGCGCTTTCTGAATCCGGAGCGTGTATCGATGCCGGACTTCGATATCGACTTCTGCATGCAAGGGCGTGACCGGGTCATCGAGTATGTCGCTCTGCAATACGGTCGCGATCGCGTCGCACAGATTATTACGTTCGGCACCATGGCTGCCAAGGCTGTCATTCGAGACACAGGCCGGGTCCTGGGGCAGCCCTACGGTTTCGTCGATCGCATTGCCAAGCTCGTGCCGTTTGAAATCGGCATGACACTCGACAAGGCGCTGGAACAGTCCGAAGAACTCGCCGCGATGTATGCTGATGATGAGGAGGTTACCGCCATCATCGACCTCGCGAAGTCGCTCGAAGGACTCGTGAGAAACGCGGGTAAACACGCGGGCGGCGTCGTCATTGCACCGGACAAGCTCACCGATTTTGCGCCGCTGTATTGCGAAGATGGTGGCGGCAACATTGTCACGCAACTCGACAAGGATGACGTCGAAGCGATAGGCCTGGTCAAGTTCGATTTCCTTGGACTCAAGACGCTCACGATCATCGACTGGGCCGAGCACATCGTGAACGCGACCTATCCCGACAAGAATATCGATATCAGTTGCGTGCCGATGAACGACGCGGAGACCTTCAAGCTACTGCGCAGCACGCAGACGGCAGCGGTTTTTCAGCTCGAATCCAGCGGCATGCGCGATCTGATAAAGCGCATGCGCCCGGACCAGTTTGGCGACCTGGTTGCGCTGGTGGCGTTGTTCCGGCCGGGCCCATTGCAGTCCGGCATGGTTGACGATTTCATCGCCCGCAAGCACTCGTCCAACCAGGCGGAAATCGATTACCTGCATCCTGACCTGCAGCCGGTCCTGGAGGAGACCTACGGCGTCATCCTGTACCAGGAGCAGGTGATGCAAATCGCACAGGTGCTGGCAGGCTACACGCTGGGTGGCGCGGATCTTCTGCGACGTGCAATGGGCAAGAAAAAGCCCGAGGAAATGGCCAAGCAACGCGAGGTTTTTGTGAGCGGCGCCACTGCTCGTGGTGTTGCGGAGCCTACGGCGACACGCATATTCGACCTCATGGAGAAGTTCGCCGGCTACGGCTTCAACAAGTCGCACTCAGCTGCCTATGCCGTACTGTCGTATCAGACGGCTTACCTGAAGGCGCATTACCCGGCCGCGTTCATGGCGGCGGTAATGAGCGCGGACCTCGATAACACCGATAGACTCGTTACGCTGAAGGATGATTGTCGCAAGCTCGGTCTCGAACTCGACGCGCCGTGCGTCAATCGTTCCGCGTATCACTTCAGCGTGTCCGATGACCGCGCAATTCTATACGGCCTCGGCGCGATCAAAGGTGTTGGCCGCGCGGCTGTCGAGGCACTGATCGCCGAGCGGGATACCCATGGTCCCTTCAGTGGCCTCGTCGAATTCTGTCGGCGCGTCGATCATGACAAGGTCAATCGGCGCGCGCTGGAGGCGATGATCAAGTCCGGTGCGATGGACAGCTTCGGCCAGTCGCGCCGCGGGCTGATGCACCAGCTGCCCGAGGCGCTCAAGAGCGCGGACCAACACGCCCGTGCTGTGGCTGCCGGCCAGAACGACATGTTCGGCCTGGAAGCGCCGGTGGAGGAGGTCGATGTTCCCGCACCAGTCAGTCTCGACGAATGGCCCGAGCGCCTGCTCCTCAGTAGTGAAAAAGAGGCACTGGGTCTGTACCTGACAGGACACCCTTTCGACGCCGTACGCGGCGACGCGCGCAGTTTTGTCGATGGCAGGCTGGGCGACCTGGCGGCAGAGCCAGCGCCGCAAACGTCCAGGGGCAAACGCGACTACGCGCAATCACGTCGCGAAGTGACCATCGCAGGGCTGGTCGTCGATGTGCGCAAGCGCGGCAACCGTGTCAGCGTCGTGCTCGACGACGACAGTGGTCGTATGGAAGTGAGCCTGTTCAGCGAGGCATTCCAGGAATTCAGGCACTTGCTTGTCAAGGACGAAATTGTCGTTGTGAGTGGGCCTCTGCGGTATGACGATTTCAACGGCGCCTGGTCGCTGAACGTCAAGAATGTGCTGCACATTGACCGCGTCATCGAGAGTCGCGCCAAGAGCATGATCCTGAAACTCGCACCCAACGGGCAGGGCGAACAACTTCTGATGAAGCTGCATGACGTATTGCTGCCGTACCGGGAGGGCAACTGCGAAGTCGCCGTGCAGTATTTTGGCGACAATGCGGCGGCACGGCTGGATCTGGGTGCCGAGTGGTCGGTGCGACCCAGTCGCGAATTGCGCGACAAGCTGAGCGAGCTGTTGGGTAGCAATAATGTCCGCCTGCTGTACGCACCCGGGCGTGAAATCATGTAGAGTCCGTCTTCCGTGTTGGAGCGGTCCTTGGACCGCGACCGATAGGGGCGCCGCGAAGCGGCGCTCGACGATGAGTCGCGCTTCAAGAAGCGCGCCAACAGTTCGCGCTTCAAGAAGCGCTTCAACAATTCGTGCTTCAAGAAGCGCTCCAGGAATCGCGCTTCAAGAAGCGCTCCAACAATGATCTTATGGACCTGAAATTCCTCGATTTTGAGCAACCCATCGCTGAACTCGAAGCGAAGATCGAGGAGTTACGCTTTGTTGGTGACGATTCCGAGATCAATATCAACGAAGAAGTCTCGCGCCTCAGGGACAAGAGCGAAGCGCTCACCAAAAGCATTTTTTCGAAACTCAGCGCCTGGCAGATTGCGCAGGTTGCCCGGCACCCGATGCGGCCTTACACGCTCGACTATCTCGAGAGAATCTCGCCCGATTTTCAGGAGCTTCATGGCGATCGCATGTACGCGGATGACCCCGCAATTATCGGCGGCGTAGGTCGCATCGATGGGCGGGCGGTGATGTTCATCGGCCACCAGAAAGGGCGCGACACCAAAGAGCGTGTGCGCCGCAACTACGGCATGCCCAAGCCGGAAGGATATCGCAAGGCGCAGCGGCTCATGCGTATGGCGGCGAAGTTTTCGTTACCCGTCGTCACATTCATCGACACGCCAGGTGCGTATCCGGGCGTTGGTGCGGAAGAACGTGGTCAGAGCGAGGCAATCGCCTACAGTCTCTACCTGATGGCTGGATTGAAAACGCCGATCATCTGCGTCGTTATTGGCGAGGGTGGTTCCGGCGGTGCGCTTGCGATCGGCGTGGGCGATAAGCTGCTCATGCTCCAGTACGGCATTTATTCCGTTATTTCACCGGAAGGTTGCGCGTCGATCCTGTGGAAGAGCGCTGAAAAGGCAGAGGACGCCGCCGAAGCAATGCGCATTACAGCCGACAGTCTCAGTGGATTTGGCCTTGTCGACGAGGTGCTTGCGGAGCCATTGGGCGGCGCACACCGCAATCCGGGCGAGGCCGCCGAAGTCGTCCGCAACGCGTTAATCAAAAACCTGGACGAACTCGACACTCTGTCGACCGAGCAACTGCTCGAGAACCGCCAGAGGCGTCTCGCCGGATTCGGCGAATTCAAAGAGGCGTGACCTTCAGCCCCGCGAGTCTCCTTGACCGGCTCGACACGCTCGAGAGCGGTGCGAACAAACCCGGGAGATACATTATCGCGTTGAGCGGCGGGCTGGATTCGTGTGTGCTTGCAAATGCTCTGGCCGCCACGCGCGACCGCCACAGCAAGTCGATGCTCGCTGTGCATGTCGATCATCAACTACACCCGGAGTCTGCCAAGTGGAGCGATTATTGCCGGCAACTGGCGGCTGGATACGGCATCGATTTCATCGCTGAGACGGTCGAAGTCGATGTTGGCAGCGGCAGCGGGCTCGAGGCAGCAGCCCGCGATGCGCGTTACAAAGCCCTTGCCAGGCACACGCAACAAGAAGAATGACAGATCAGAGCCCAGCATCGTGACGACCGGCCATAGTCGCGGTTGCTGAACCTGATGCGTGGCAGCGGCGCCGCCGGTCTCGCGGGCATCGGTGCGATCAACCCGTTTGCAGGCGGCTGGCTGGTGCGGCCGCTAATCCACGTGTCGCGACGCGATTTGCAACGCTATGCGGCCGAGGCAAATCTCGACTGGCTCGACGACCCCGCCAACGAGGATCGGCGATTCGATCGCAACTACCTGCGCCACTCGGTGTTGCCAATTCTCGAGGAGCGCTGGCCCGACGTGACAAAAAGGCTCGCGCGCAGCGCAGACCTTGCCGGGGAGGCGGCATCATTGCTCGAGGATCTTGCCGAGCATGATCTGCGTGACGTTGGTGACAGGCCGGGACGCATCGAGATCGGCGGCCTGCAGAGCTTGTCGGAAGAGCGCAAGCGCAACCTGTTGCGACATGCCATTCGACGTTCGGGCCTGCCTGTGCCGGGCGCCGCGAAGCTCCGTTCCGTGCTTGAGCAACTGATTCCCGCGAAACAGGACGCCCAGCCGCTCGTGGCCTGGCCGGGGGTCGAGATCCGACGCTACCGCGATAATCTCTACATCCTGCCCGCAGGCGCGTCGCAGCAGCCGGCGGACGATGGACAAGTTCTCGGCGACACGCCGTTGCAATTGCCACAGGGTCTGGGGACGCTGTCACTATCGCCCGGAGTCGAGCTCGGATTGGACGAGGCTATCATCGAGCAGGGTTTGACCGTGCACTATCGTAGGGGTGGGGAGGAAATTCAGCCTGTCGGTCAAGCACATACGCGAAAGCTCAAGAAATTACTTCAAGAGGAGGGCGTGGTCCCATGGATGCGTGAGCGGCTGCCACTCGTGTATGCCGGGGGACAGCTCGTCGCTGTTGCCGATCTCTGGATTGCATCGGCTGCGGCCAGCAAGCCGGGCACGGCTATCCGCTGGCGTGAAAAGCCGGTGCTGCACTGAACGGAGAGCCATTTTCATTGTGTCGCCACGGGTGTTCTGTTAACGTCTAAAACCGTCTTATTATCCAACGACGGCGCGACATCCAGAGGGTTGGAGAGAAGCACACAGGACTAGTGCTTTGGATCCAGCCCTTATCTTTTCCCGCCGCAGGTGCATCGGCAACACATGACATCGTATGTTTTCATCACCGGCGGGGTGGTGTCCTCTCTCGGCAAGGGAATTACCTCCGCCTGTCTCGGCGCAATACTCGAAGCGCGTGGTCTGTCGATCAGCATGATCAAGCTGGACCCGTACCTGAACGTCGATCCGGGTACGATGAGTCCGTTTCAGCACGGCGAAGTATTCGTCACACATGATGGCACCGAGGCCGACCTCGACCTCGGCCACTACGAGCGATTCGTGCGCACGGTTACCGGGCGCAACAGCAATTTTACAACCGGCCGGATTTACGAAAGTGTAATCGGCAAGGAGCGACGCGGAGACTATCTCGGAGCGACCGTGCAGGTCATCCCGCATATCACTGACGAGATAAAGCAAAGCGTCAAGCGCGGTGCCGGAGATGCCGATATCTGCCTGGTCGAAATCGGCGGCACTGTCGGTGACATCGAATCGCTGCCGTTTCTCGAGGCGATTCGTCAGATGGGCATCGAACTGGGCCATGATCGCGTTGTCTATGTCCACCTGACGCTCGTGCCTTACATCGCGACCTCGTCGGAGATCAAGACGAAGCCTACGCAGCACTCGGTCAAGGAATTGCGATCGATCGGCATTCAGCCCGATATCCTCGTGTGCCGCTCGGAACAACCGTTGCCCGACGAACAGCGCAAGAAAATCGCGTTGTTCACGAATGTACAGGAGGCGGCTGTCATCTCCGCGTATGACGTCGACGACCTGTACAAGATCCCCGGCATGATGCACGAGCAGGACCTCGACGACATCGTCGCAAAACAACTGCGCCTCGACTTGCCCCCCGCCGACCTCAGCGAGTGGCAGGCTATTGTCGACGCGAAACAGAATCCGGAGGGCGAAGTGAACGTCGCCATGGTCGGCAAGTACGTCGACCTCCGCGATTCCTACATCTCGCTTTCCGAGGCACTGTTGCACGGCGGTATTCACACCAGCACGCGCGTAAACATTCACTATATCGAGGCGCAGAAAATCGAGGAGCAGGGGCTCGATTGCCTGCAGGACATGGACGGCATCGTCGTTCCCGGTGGTTTCGGCGACCGTGGCATCGAAGGCAAGATTCAGGCCGTGCAATTTGCACGCGAAAACGGCATTCCGTATCTCGGCATCTGTCTCGGCATGCAGG
>DAOWGY010000356.1 GCA_030641695.1 Gammaproteobacteria bacterium | reverse complement strand
GTACCTGGTGTCGCCTGGCGTGACCGCGCCCGACCCACTGGGCGCGGGCCTGATGGCGGTTGCGGGAATCGCGTGGGGAATCTATTCGCTCGTCGGGCGATCGGCCGGTGATCCCACAGAGGCAACGGCACACAATTTCATCTTCTCGGTACCGCTTGTTGTCGTGACCAGCCTGATCTTCCTCGGTGACTTCCGGGTGTCACTCGCCGGCGCAGCTTACGCGATTGCGTCGGGGGCGATTGCGTCAGGCATCGGCTATGTTATCTGGTACGCGGCGTTACGAGGCCTCTCGGCAACGAGTGCGGCGACCGTTCAGCTCTCGGTACCGGTCATTGCCGCGATTGGCGGGGTTATGCTGTTATCGGAAGACGTGACGCTGCGGCTGGTTCTGGCTTCGCTAGCCACATTGGGCGGTGTGGCGCTGGTTCTGGCGCAACGACGCCGGCCCTTAAAGAGAGACCTGTAACAGAAAGTAGTGGTCGACGAGCAGCGCCGCGAAAAGTATCGCGAGATAGCTGATCGAAAACCTGAACGTCCGCATCGGTAATTCGACGTCGTCGGCATCGACTTTCATTCGAATCGCGTAACTCAAAAACCTGGCTCCGAGCGCGAGCGCCGTGACGAGGTAAATGAGTCCGCTCATTCCCGTGAGGTACGGCATGATCGTGATGACAACGAGGAGAATCGTATAAAGAAGAATGCTGAGCCGGGTGTATTCCTCGCCGTGTGTCACAGGCAGCATGGGGATGCCGACTTTGGCGTACTCGTCCTTGCGCGCGATGGCGAGCGCCCAGAAGTGCGGCGGCGTCCATACGAAGATGATCAGGAACAACAACAATGCACTGCTGGTGATTTCACCGGTCACTGCGGTCCAGCCGAGCAACGGCGGGGCGGCACCGGCGGCTCCGCCGATGACGATATTCTGTGGTGTCGCGCGCTTCAGGAATACGGTGTAGACGACGGCGTAGCCGATCAGCGAGCCAAATGTCAGTGCAGTTGTCAGCGGGTTGACGAGAAACCACAATATGATCATCGAGAGTACGCAGATTCCTGATGCAAATATCAAAGCATTGCTTTCGCTGACGCGGCCCTGTGGCAACGGTCGGCCACGCGTTCGCAGCATATGAATGTCGATACGAGCATCGAGCACATGATTGAAGACGGCGGCGGACGATGCCGCCATGCCGATACCGATAGTGCCGAAAACGAGGGATGCGACACCGGGCCAGCCAGGCACGGCGAGAAACATACCGACAATCGCGGTGAACACGATCAGCATGACGACGCGCGGCTTGGTCAGTTCGTAATAGTCGCGCCAGTCTGTCAGTCGTTCAACGTTAGTGCTCAAGTTTTCCCCTCGTTCAACCGATTCGCGACAGCTTCAACAAGCGTTTGATGTCATCGACCATGTCCCGCGGGTCGATGTCCGGGCTGAAGTACAGCACCAGGTTGCCGTGCGGGTCGATCAGGTAATAGCCGCCAGCCTCGAGCGCATCGGG
This sequence comes from Gammaproteobacteria bacterium, assembly GCA_030641695.1. Taxonomy (GTDB): domain Bacteria; phylum Pseudomonadota; class Gammaproteobacteria; order Steroidobacterales; family Woeseiaceae; genus UBA1847. Next base: position 2,256 of record DAOWGY010000356.1, on the reverse strand, counting down.
CTTCTTATTGTCGAGGACGGCCCGCAATGCGGGGTCCTGCAGCGTGATGAGGCCCTTGTGCTCGTCAGCAAGAAGCAGGGTATCGGGCGGCCGGTCGCCATGCAAGAACACGCGCAGTACACGGTCCATTTCCTTGCCAAGCATCAGGCGCGACTGGCGGATCGTATACAGGGATTCGAGACAGCGTTCGTCGCAGGCCTGGTCGTTCGGATACACGAGCAGCCACAGGCGATGTGCATGGACCGGCGATTCCGGTACCGCATCCTGCAGGCTGACGATGGGCTCGAGCAGTGCACCGTGATTAGCTCGCGACTTCGGCTGCAGGGCGTCGCCCTGATAATACAACCAGGCCGCCAGCAACAGGGGCCCGAAGAATACCGCCGCGATGATCAAAAACTGAACGCGGCCGGATCTTCGCGTCGTGTCCGTCACACCTCGAATCCCCGTTTGCGGAAGTTCCAGATCAGCAAAGCGGCCAGCACGGCGCCCATCGCGAACCACTGCAACGCATACGCGTAATGACGTCCGGGTCCCATCTCCTCAGGAACCCAGTGCCGAACGAGCCCGAAGTCGTTTTCCGGATCCATCAGCAGCACGAAGGGTTGCACCTCGCGCCCGAGCGACGCCGCGAGCTCATCGAGTGTCGGATACACCGCGTGTTGCGGCCAGGTCGAGGGTGACTCGATGGCCTCGCCCATGCGATAACCGGCTTTCGGCAACGACCCTACGCGACCGCGTACGGTGAGCCGCGAGCCGTCGAGCGCAATTACGGCGGGATCGAGTTCATTCCCTGTTCGCTCGACCCAGCCACGGTTGACGATGAGCGCGGGCTCGTCATCGTTGTATACAAGCGGCGTCAGCACGTAATGGCCATAGCGGCTGTTCAGAATGATGTTGTCGAGCAGGAACTGGTGCCGGGCGTCAAAAGTGCCCACCGCCGCGAGCTTCTGGTATGGACGCACGTCCATGCCGTCGACAAAGGCCGTGAATCCTGATTGGCGTTTGAACGCGTCCTGTTCCGCGCGTTTGTCGAGCGCACGATTCACCTGCCACACACCCAGACCGGCAAACTGCACGACGAGCAGCGCGCCCAGCACATAAGGCAGCCAACCCTTGATCGATTCTTGCAAACTGATGTTCACGTTATACTGCAAAAGTTCCGAACGGTGACCGTGTCATGAAGTTGATCGTACTAATCCTGCTGGCTGCTATTGTCGTCAGCCTCTTCTCCGGCCTCTTCTTCCTGGTTAAAGACAAAGATGCGACCGACTCAAAGCGCCTGCTAACGTCACTGAAAATTCGTGTAGCCCTGTCGATTTCGTTGATCCTCGTGCTCGTCGGGTCCTACCTGGCTGGCTGGATCGCGTAACGGAGCTGCGAGCAGGATGTTTCTCGACCGAAGTAAAGCGGACCGCAGGGAGCCATGAGGGAGAGAAATGTCCTGCTCGCAGCTCGCGACACGTAAGGTGAAATCACATCCAGTAGACGAATACGTACAGCCCGATCCAGACCACATCGACGAAGTGCCAGTACCAGGCGACCGCTTCGAACGCGAAGTGATTTCTCGCGGTGAAATGGCCGCGCATCGTCCGCAGCCAGATAATCGTCAGCATGATCGCGCCGATCGTCACGTGCATGCCGTGGAAGCCGGTCAGCATGAAGAATGTCGAGCCGTAGATGCCGCTCGTCAGCTTCAGGTTCATGTGCTGGTAGGCCTCGATGTACTCCTCCGCCTGCAGGAATACGAAGATGAAGCCGAGGATGAAGGTCATCGCAAGGAATAGCTTGAGAATGCCGCGGTTGCCAGCAATCAATGCGTGGTGTGCAATCGTGACGGTTATCGAGCTCGTCAGAAGGATCGCCGTGTTGATGAGCGGCAGGCCGAAAGGCGCCATTGCCTCGAACTCACCGCCGACATCGCCGGGGCCGTTAGTCGGCCAGGTGGATTCCTAGCCTTCCCACAGCAACGCGTTCGTGAAGAAGTTGTTGCTTTCGCCGCCGAGCCACGGAATCGCCATGTTTCGAGCGTAGAAAAGAGCGCCGAAGAACGCCGCGAAGAACATGACCTCGGAGAAGATGAACCAGAACATGCCCATGCGGAACGACATGTCGACCTGCTCGTTGTAAAGGCCGCCCTGGCTTTCGCTTATGCCGGTGCCGAACCAGCCGATGAGCATGAATACCAGTACGGCAACGCCCGTCAGCATGATCCAGAATCCCACGTCCGCCCCGTTCAGCCAGTTGGATATGCCAACC
>DAOWGY010000367.1 GCA_030641695.1 Gammaproteobacteria bacterium | reverse complement strand
TTTACGACCGCCTGTTTACGGCACTGAATCCCAATGCCGCCGATGATTTCATGGACGTACTGAATCCCGACTCGCTCGAGATCGTCGAGGCAATGCTCGAACCGTCACTGGCCAATCTTGCTGTGGGGGACGCCGTACAGTTCGAGCGGCTCGGCTATTTCTGTCCGGACTCGGAAGAACATTCGTCCGCGCCGCGAGTGCTTAACCGCATCGTCACGCTCAGGGATTCATGGGCGAAAATCGAAAAACAGGCAATGCAGGGACAGAATTGAACCTGAATTCGCCGCTTCCACATGAATCATCATATTTCCGCATGAAAAAAGGATAGTTTTTTCAGGTAGTTAGACACGCGTTACTCCAGTGTAGGCATCAGGGAATCACGACCCTGACCAACCAACACCTGAGGAGTAACGACAATGACCACGCTGAATTCACAACGTAACGCCGCAATCTATTCCGTCATTTTCGCGGCAGTCATGGCGCTGAGCTCTGCAAGCTACGCCGATTACTTCCCCTTCCGCGTCGCGTTCGAAAACGTGCCGGGAGTCGCGGAAATCACATCAGGCAACGTAAGTGAAGGCATCGAGATCCTGAAACAGGAACTCGACAATGACGCCGCCAACAAGGGCTACGTCCTCGCCACGCTTTGCGGTGCCTACATTATCGATTCGTCGCTGGAGGAGGCCGCGCAGGTCTGCACCGATGCCGTTGAAACATTCCCCGGTGAAACCGCGTTTAACAACCGCGGCGTCCTGCGGGCCTTCACCGGCGACTTCGAAGGCGCACGCGAGGACTTCGACCGTGCCCGTCCCGAGCGTATGAGTGAGTACCTGGAATATCTGAAGACCAAGGATGTCGGCCTGATTGCTACTGGCAACCACGGTCTGCTGGAAGAGCTTCAGGCGAAGCACTCGCCCCTGGACGTGCAGGCATCCGTCGCAATGAGCTCTAGTGCCAACATCGAAAGCTTTCGCGAGTAATCGCGATCCTGCTGGCCGACCCTGGTTTCAGGGTCGGCTTTTTGCGTGCAGGAATGTCATTCATGGACTAGTTGATCAGGTCGAATAGCCGTCCGTGATTACAATCGGCGCACCGCGCTCCGAGCCCAGACCTTCCGCGGCATTGTCTTCGGCTTTGGCGATCTCCAGTACATCGAATGAGTTGATCAGGGCAAGATAATCGCCGGGTTTTGCTCTGCCGTAGGTTGTGAACATCGGGATCTGGTGTCCCGCGATGTGTGCAACCGGCTCTTTGAAATTCTCGATCAGCTTGCGATCGATATTGCTGATGAGATTGCCGAACGTATCCACGGTTATAATGACACCTGTCACCTTGCCCTTCGCTACCTGCGGTTCGTCGATCCAGCCCGGAATCCAGTCGTAGGTGGGTATGCCGATCGAAACCGGCGTGGTTCTGCCGGACGCGAGATCAGCGGCGATTGGCGCAAATATGTCGCGACCATGAAACGTAGCACTCGGTTCCTCGAGATCGAGTCTCTCGAAGCAGCACAGGTCGAGCTTGAATACGTGAGCGTCCGGAGCACCATCGAGCATCTGTCCGAGCAGGCCGTTGTCCGGCGCCATGAAATAGTGCCAGTCATGTTCGACCAGCAGGATGTCACGCTCGGTGCCCACGCCCGGATCGACGATTGCAAGGTGCACGGTCCCCCGGGGGAAGTACTTGTAGGCACGACTCACCCAGAAGCCGGCCTCCGGTGGCCACTGCGCGGGAATGTCGTGCGCGAGATCAATGACCGTCGCTTCCGGAAAGCGCCCGACAATGACGCCTTTCATCACAGCGGCAAACGGGCCTTTGTGACCGAAGTCGGTTGTTATCGTGATTACGCCCGAAGGTTGCATACTTTTTCTTGTTGCCTGCGGATGTTGTCCAAGTTTATCAGGTGGCCTGAAGTTCTGCCGGGTGTCGTTTGAGGAAATTGCGGCGCGCCCAATAGATAAATATGGTGTCCACGGCCGCAATGACAAGCTTGAACACGTACTTTGCGGCGCCCAGTGCAAACGCTGTCTGCAGGTCGACCGTGCCCCACCAGACGACGAGGGAATAGATGCTGGTATCCAGGAGCTGCGAAGCCATCGTAGAGCCGTTATTGCGCAGCCAGAGCCAGCGCTCGCCGGTGTAGGCTTTGATCTTATGGAAAGCCCACACGTCGAAGCGCTGGCTGATCAGGTACGCCAGCAGTGAGCCGAATACGAATCGTGGTGAGAAATTCAGAATGGTCGAGAATGCGTCCTGAATGTCAGCAGAAAAAGCAGCCGTCTTCGGATTTGTACTCGGCAGGTAAAGAAGACCGAGACTCATCATCAAGAGCACGATGACACTGACGGTAAATCCCATCCAGACGGCCCGCGTGGCCTCGTGTTTGCCGTAATTCTCGGACAATACGTCGGTCGCGAAGAAGATGCTCGAATAAAAAATGACACCGAGGCTGGTTTCGAGGCCAAAGATGATAGTCAGCTTCGGTCCCTGCAAATTGGCGAGGATGATCGCCGTAGCGATCGCGACCTGTAAGCCTGCCTTGCCGAACAACCGGTACAGGACGAAGGTGCCGCCGAGATCCAGAAGTAAGGTCGTCAGCCACAGCAGCTCCTGGTTGGCTGCATAGAAGTCGGCAATGCCTTGCGGGATCATGGGGTATCAGCAGGCGAGCTTGTCCAGGTGCCAGTCGGCGTTACCGAACATCTGATCGATAGCGGTCAGGCGCTTGAAATAATGTGCAATGTCCAACTCCCAGCTGACGCCCATGCCGCCATGCAGTTGCACCGCTTCCTGGCCGACTTTGCGCCCGATCTCACCAATTTGGTATTTGATGGAACTGATTGCGCGGTCGGCTTTCTCATCGCCCTCCGAGGCCAGCATAGTTGCCCATAGCAACAGGGAATAGCTCAGTTCGCAGTCGGTGAACATGTCGACCATGCGATGTTGCAATGCCTGGAAGCTGCTGATCGGCACGCCGAACTGTACGCGGTCTTTCGTGTACTCGATCGTCTTTTCGGTCATGACCTGCATGATGCCGACGGCCTCTGCGCATACCGCAAGGACTGCATCGCCCATGACCGCATCAAGCACGGTCAGTCCCTGGCCGATTTCCCCGAGCAGCGCATCGCCGTCGACCTTGACGTCCTTGAACTCGATTTCGGCAGCCTGGTGGCCGTCGACGGTTGGGTACGACTTGCGCGTTATGCCGTCGGCGTCGGCGGCAACCGCGAACAAGGTGATGCCGCCGGCGTCAGTCTGATCGCCGGCTGTTCGGGCAGACACGACGAGGAGATCTGCGTTGCCGCCGTTCAGTACTACGCCTTTCTTGCCGTTCAGTACCCAGTGATCGCCGTCCGCCGTCGCCGTCAGTGCAACGTCGGCGATGTCGTAACGGCTCTGCGGCTCAACGAACGCCAGTGCAGCCTGGCGTTCACCGGCAATGATCGGCTGCAGCCAGGATTCCTTCTGCTCATCGCTGGCCGCGCGCCTCAATACGCCGCCGGCCAGAATGATGTTCGCCAGGTACGGTTCGACCACAAGGCCGCGGCCGAATTGCTGCATGACGACCATGAGGTCGAGTGGCGTGCCGCCAATGCCACCGTCTTCCTCGCTGAACGGTATTGCCGTCCAGCCGAGTTCGGCGAACGTTTTCCAAACCTCCGGGCTGAAGCCTTGCTCACTGCCGGCGTACGTCTGCCGCGTCTCGAAATCGTAGTCGTTGGCGACGAATTTCTCGATACTGTCGACCAGCATCGCCTGCATTTCGTTTAGCGAAAAATCCATGCTCGTCGCTCCATACCGGCTCTGAAAGCACACAAATTTGCGGGACAGGACACTAGAGGCCCAGCACGTGCTTGGCCACGATGTTTTTCTGAATTTCGTTCGATCCACCGTAGATCGACGCCTTGCGGTTGTTGAAGTACTGTAGTGACGACCTCGCTTCGGGACCCTCTCCGACCCGATCCTCTTCGGGAAACTCAAGCGTGAACTGTTCCGGAACATAGGGCAGCGCGTAGTAGCCCGCTGCTTCGAGAAACAGCGTATCGATCGCCTGCTCGACCTCGGTACCCCTGAACTTCAGGATCGACGATTCGGGTCCCGGCGCATTGCCCGCGGCGACCGCAGCAAGTGTGCGTAGCTCCGTGTACTCGAGCGCCTTGAGTTCGACGGCGACAGCCGCGACTTTGCGCATGAAGCTATGGTCCTCGGCAAGCGGCCGCGCGCCGCGCACAGCTCTCCCGGTTTGTGCCTGCAGATTCCTGAGGCGATGTTTGGAGCGGCCGACACCGGCAAGGTTGGTGCGCTCGTGCTGCAACAGCACCTTGCCATAGGTCCAGCCTTTGCCTTCCTCGCCGACGAGATTCTCGGCGGGGACTTTGACGTCTTCGAAGTGTACTTCGTTGACCTCATGTTCACCCTCGATCGTAATCACCGGCGTTACGGTGATGCCGGGCGTGCTCATGTCTGCGAGCAGGAAACTGATGCCTTCCTGGCGGCGTGCGACATCGGTGTTCGTGCGTGCAAGGATGAATATCCAGTCGGCATACTGGCCCAGTGTGGTCCAGGATTTGGTGCCGTTGACGATGTAATGATCACCGACGAGCTCTGCGCGAGTCCTGAGTGATGCGAGGTCCGACCCGGAGCCCGGTTCGGAATAACCCTGGCACCACCAGACGTTGCCTTCGAGGATATCCGGTAAAAAGCGCTGCTTTTGTTCATCATTGCCGAATGTGTAGATGACGGGACCCACCATTTTCAGTCCGAAAGCGATAATGCCGGGCGCGTTTGCTGCAGCCATCTCGGTCTCGAATATGTATTTTTGAACCGCGGACCAACCTGTACCGCCAAACTCGACCGGCCAGTTATAGCCGCCCCAGCCATGTTCGAAGAGCAATTTTTGAAAACGTATGAAATCGTCCTTCTCGAGCGGCTCGCCACGAATTTGCTTGGCAGCAATGTCCTGCGGCAGCTTGTCGCGGAAAAATGCCCTGACCTCCTCGCGAAATTCGATGTCTTTGTCACTGAAGGTAACGTCCATGAGGTTCCTCGTGTCCGGTTTGGCAGGGATGCCGGGCCGATTGTCACAGAATGCGTTCCAAGGTTCGAGCCGTTCGTGCAAAATGGCTGGATGAGCACGGACTTGAACCCGGACGACCTTGCGACCGCCGAGCCTTTGGTGACGCGCGACGCGCTTCGGCGCCCGTTGCATGACCTGCGCATCTCGCTGCTCGATCGCTGCAATTTTCGCTGTCCGTACTGCATGCCAGCCTCGCAGTACCACGAGGACTACCAGTTCCTGAAGCGTCCCGATCGTCTGACGCACGATGAGATCCTGCTGGTAGCACGCGCTGCAGTCAGTCTCGGCGTGTCCAAGCTACGCCTGACGGGCGGTGAGCCGCTGCTCGACAGGAAATTACCGAATCTCGTGGGCGGGCTGGCGGTATTAGCGGGTGTCGACGACCTGGCAATGACGACCAATGCCATGTTGCTGGCGCCCGTGGCGCGGGAACTCGCCGACGCCGGCCTGCATCGCGTGACAATCAGTCTCGACAGCCTCGACGCGGAGGTATTCGAGCGGATGAGCGGTGGTCGCGGCGATCTGCGTACGGTACTGGCCGGCATCGAGGCAGCCGAGGAGGCGGGGCTGGCACCGATCAAGATCAACGTGGTCGTGCAGCGAGGCGTCAACGATCATACCGTGCTCGATCTTGTCGAGCATTTTCGGGGCAGCGGCCACATCGTCCGGCTCATCGAGTTCATGGATGTCGGAAACCGCAATGGCTGGCGCATGGAGCAGGTCGTGCCGTCACTCGAACTGCTGAAGATGATTGAGGCGCGCTGGCCGCTACGGGCGGTGGGCCGCAATTATCCGGGCGAAGTGGCGCGGCGCTACCAGTATGTCGATGGTCAGGGTGAGATCGGCTTCATCTCGTCCGTCACCGAACCGTTTTGCGGCGCCTGCAGCCGGGCGCGCCTGTCCGCCGATGGCGTCCTTTATACTTGCCTTTTCGCGACGAATGGCACAGATCTCAGGGAGCCCCTGCGTAACGGCGCTGACGACGACGAGGTGTCTGAAATCCTCGCGCGAACCTGGCTGCAACGCGCCGACCGTTACAGCGAATTGCGCCGTACGGATGTTGCTGAAGCGCATCATTTTTCGAAGGTCGAGATGTACAGGATAGGTGGCTAATGTGAGCAAGCTCAGCCACATCGACGATCAAAACCGACCGAATATGGTCGATGTGAGTGACAAAGCGGTAACGGCACGAGAGGCACATGCGCAGAGCATCGTGATCCTGCCGCAAGCTGTACTTGCGGCGCTCGATGGTGACGAGATCAACAGCAAGAAGGGCCCTGTATTCGCAACTGCGATCATCGCTGGTGTCATGGCGGCGAAGAAAACGCATGAGTTGATTCCGTTTTGTCACCCTCTCGGTCTCGACGACTGTGACGTGTCGATCGTGATGGATGGTGACCGGGCCGTCATCGACTGTCGCTGTAAAGTGACTCACAAGACCGGCGTAGAAATGGAGGCGCTGACGGGCGCGAGCGTGGCGGCGCTGACGATTTACGATATGTGTAAGGCACTCTCGCATGACATTGTCATCAGCGAGACGCGGTTGATGATGAAGACGGGCGGCAAGGAGGATTTTGCACGTGGCACTTAGCGCTTTGTACGGGCTGATACTCGCCGGCGGCGAAAGCCGTCGCATGGGTCAGGACAAGGCACTGTTGCAACGCAACGGCAAGAGTCAGCTTGCAAACCTGGTCACAATATTGGACCCACTGGCGGAGCGAGTGTTTGTGTCCACCCGGTCCGACCAGCAAGAGGAACCGGAGCGTCGTCAGTTCGCGCAGATCATTGACCGTTACCCAGACGTTGGCCCTATCGCCGGCGTGTTATCTGCGATGGACGATTATCCCAACGTCGACTGGCTCGTCGTCGCGTGCGATTTGCCGAACGTCGATGCGGAGACAATCAGCTTTCTGATTGATAACCGTGCCGAGAACAGACCGTTCACGGCATTTCGTTCGAGCCATGATGACCTGCCCGAGCCATTGTGCGCGGTTTATCACCGGGGTAGTGATGCGCTGGTCCGTGAGTTCGTCAACAGTGGCATGACATGCCCTCGCAAGATGCTCATTCGCTCAGATACAAAATTGCTGGTACAGCCGAATCCAAGGTCGCTCGACAACGTAAACACGCCGGACGATCTCGAGGATAGCGTGCTCGAGGGCGTATCGTGAAGACGATTACGGTGCGTTATTTTGCAATGTTTCGTGAACATGCGGGCGTCGACGAAGAATCGTTGACGCTAGACGTAAGCACTGCTGGCGACGTTTTCGAACATACCAAATCGCGACACGGTTCCTCGGAGCCGAGTGGTCATTGCAAGGTCGCCATAAATGACGAAATGGCCGATTGGTCGTCGCCGATCGCAGATGGCGATACGGTGCTGCTGTTCCCACCGGTTGCGGGTGGCTGACATGATCCGCATGACTACGAATCCGATCGACCCGGATGCGCTGCGTCGCGAGATGTTCGACCCGGCCGCCGGTGGCTACTGCGCGTTCGAGGGCTGGGTGCGCAATGAAAACGAGGGGCACACCGTGCGGCAGCTCGAGTACGAGGCTTATGACCCGCTGGCGATTACAGAGGGCGAATTGATTCTTGCCGAGGCCGCGGATAGATTTCCGCACCTGCAGGCGCATTGCGTGCACCGCACGGGTTTACTCGAAATCGGTGACTGTGCCGTTTGGGTTGGCGTCGCGTCCGCGCATCGCGACGAGGCGTTTCGTGCCTGCCGCTACATTATCGACCAGCTAAAGCACCGCTTGCCCATATGGAAGAAAGAGCACTATAGCGACGGCAACTCCGGCTGGGTGAATTGCGAGCGCTGCGCGGAGCACGCGCACGGCTAAGCTGTAGGAGCGCTTCGCGGTTCGAGAACCGCTCCAACGACCGGTAGCAAGCCTGTTGGAGCGCTTCTGGAAGCG
>DAOWGY010000112.1 GCA_030641695.1 Gammaproteobacteria bacterium | reverse complement strand
GATCATCCTGAGCGCCTCATCCACGTCCATATCGAGCACCGTCACGTCTTTTTTAGGCACGATGATGATGAAGCCCGAGGTCGGGTTCGGCGTGGTCGGAACGAAACAGCCCACGACCTCCTCGCCGGTTCGGCCCTGCACCTCACCGAGCTGCGACGATGTCTGGAATGCGATGCTGTAAATGCCCTTGCGTGGATACTCGACCAGCAATACGTTCTTGAACGCATTACTCGAATCGGAGAACACGATTTCCGCAAAATTCTTGGCCGCCGAGTAAATCGAACGAACGACCGGGATTCGGTCCATCAACGATTCCCAGCCACCCATGAACGCGCGGCCCACGAAATTTGCTGCCAGCACGCCGGTCAGAAGCAGCAGGACGATGGTCAAAACGGCGCCGAGCCCGGGGATGTGAAACCCGAGCAGTGCCTCGGGCCGGTATTGTGGCGGTAGCAGCAGCAACGAACGGTCCATGAGGCCGATCGCGAACCGCAGTAGCAGTATCGTCAAGCCGAGTGGCAACCAGACGAGGATTCCGGCGACGATATAACGGCGAAATCGTTTCATGCGATGTGTCTAGCCACTACTGGCTTTGGGCTTCGACTTTGATCCCTCGGTCGAGCTTGCCTTGCTGGATTTCTTGTCACTTGAACTGTCAACCTTCTTGTCGCCTTTCTTCGCCGGCTCCTTGTCACCATGGAGATTACGTTGATTGTCTTTCTTGAAGTCGGTCTCGTACCAGCCTTTGCCCTTGAGACGGAAGCGTGGCGCCGACAGCTGTCGCTTCAATTGCGGCTCACCACAATCGGGACAGTAAACGAGCTGATCGTCGGATATTTTCTGCAATGCATCGAGCGTGTGCTCGCAGCTCTTGCAGATGTAGCCGTAAATTGGCATTCACTCTCTCCGTCAAATCCCGCACATTATAGTCACAGCCAAACAGCAAGAGCGACCGGTTGGAGCGCCTCTCGAGGCGCGATTGTCACGGTCGCGCCTCGAGAGGCGCTCCAACAAACCTACGCGGCGTTCTGAAATTCGAGGCGATCCTGGTCTACGCCGACCTCGATGAGGTCGCCCGGTTTGAATTTGCCCTGCAGAATCTCCTGCGCCAGCGGATTCTCGACCTGTTGCTGGATTGCACGCCGCAGCGGCCTCGCGCCATACACGGGGTCGAATCCCGCGTCGGCAAGTCTGTCGCGCGCCTCATCGGACAAGCGAATGCGCATGTCCCGCTCGGCAAGACGGTCGCGCAGGTAACCGAGTTGAATATCGACGATTTTGCGAATGTGCTCGCGGCCGAGCGGATGGAACACGACCACGTCGTCGACGCGATTGATGAATTCCGGCCGGAAGTGCTGCCCCACGACGTCCATGATGGCATTTTTCATCGCATCGTAGTTTTCCTCGCCGGCCATTTCCTGAATCATCTGCGAGCCGAGGTTTGAGGTCATGATGATGACGCTATTGCGAAAGTCGACGGTGCGTCCCTGGCCATCGGTCAGTCGGCCATCGTCCAACACCTGCAGCAGCACGTTGAACACATCGGGATGCGCTTTCTCGACTTCGTCGAGCAGGATCACCGAATAAGGCCGGCGACGCACGGCTTCGGTCAGGTAGCCGCCCTCCTCGTAACCGACGTAGCCCGGCGGTGCCCCGATGAGCCGTGCCACCGAGTGCTTCTCCATGAACTCCGACATGTCGAGGCGTACCATTGCATCGTCGGTATCGAACATGAAGTTCGCGAGTGCCTTCGTCAGTTCGGTCTTGCCGACACCGGTCGGCCCGAGGAACAGGAATGAGCCAATAGGCCGGCGCGGGTCGGAGAGGCCGGCGCGCGATCGCCGGATTGCGTTGGCAACAGCCGTCACCGCTTCTTCCTGCCCCACAACGCGCTGCTGCACGACGTCCTCCATCTGCAACAGCTTGTCCTTTTCGCCCTCGAGCATCTTGGATACCGGGATGCCAGTCCACTTGGAGACGATTTCCGCCACTTCCTCGTCGGTCACATTGTTGCGCAACAAGGTCGTTTCCTGGTGCTCGGCGTTTGCGGCCTCCTCGAGTTGCTTTTCGAGTTCCGGGATGCGGCCGTACTGCAACTCCGACATCCGCGCCAGGTCGTTCGCGCGGTGCGCCGTCTCCAGCTCGAGGCGGGCGCGTTCGAGTTCTTCCTTGACGTGCGCCGTGCCCTGCATCGCCGCTTTTTCAGCCTTCCAGATCTCTTCGAGGTCGGCGAACTCACGCTCGAGCTCTCCGAGCTGTGACTCCAGGTCGCCGAGACGCTTTTTCGATGCCTCGTCCGATTCCTTTTTCAATGCTTCCCGCTCGATCTTCAGCTGAATGATGCGGCGCTCGAGCCGGTCCATCTCCTCGGGCTTCGAATCGATTTCGATGCGAATGCGTGACGCAGCCTCGTCAACGAGGTCGATCGCCTTGTCAGGAAGCTGACGATCGCTGATGTAACGATGCGACAGGGTCGCCGCGGCAACGATTGCGGGGTCCGTAATCTCGACGCCGTGATGAACTTCGTAACGCTCTTTGAGTCCGCGCAGGATCGCGATCGTATCTTCGACAGTCGGCTCGTTGACGAGCACCTTCTGGAAACGACGCTCGAGTGCGGCATCTTTTTCAAGGTACTTGCGGTACTCATCGAGTGTCGTCGCGCCCACGCAATGCAACTCTCCTCTCGCAAGTGCCGGCTTCAGCATATTGCCCGCATCCATCGAACCCTCGGCTTTGCCCGCGCCCACCATGGTATGCAGCTCGTCAATGAACAGGATGATCTGGCCTTCCTGTTTCGCGAGATCGTTGAGCACGGCTTTCAGTCGTTCCTCGAATTCGCCGCGGAACTTGGCGCCCGCGATCAGGGCGCCCATGTCGAGCGAGAGGATGCGCTTGCCGCGCAGGCCCTCCGGGACTTCGTTATTGACGATACGCTGAGCGAGACCTTCCACGATGGCCGTCTTGCCGACGCCGGGCGCGCCGATGAGCACCGGGTTGTTCTTGGTTCGGCGCTGCAGAATCTGGATCGTGCGCCGGATTTCCTCGTCCCGGCCAACGATCGGATCGAGCTTGCCCTGCTCCGCACACTCGGTCAGGTCTATGGTGTAGCGCTCGAGTGCCTGGCGCGTGTCCTCCGCATTGGGGTCGTCGACCTGTTGTCCACCGCGCAGATCGTCGATGGCCTTTTCCACCGCACCGCGCACCACGCCCGCCTGCTCGAACAGGTTTCTGAGCGGCGATTTGTCGTCCATCGCGGCCAGTACGAAAAGCTCGCTCGAGATGTACTGGTCGTCGCGCTGTTGCGCGAGCTTGTCGGTGATGTTGAAGAGCTTGCCGAGGTCATTGCCGAAATGAACGTCGCCACCCGTGCCCTCGACTTTCGACAATCTGTCGATCGCGTCCCCGAGCTGCGAACGCAACAGGTTCACGTTGGCACCGGATTTGGTCAGGAGACCACGTACCGTGCCACCCTGCTGGTCGAGCAAAGCGACCATGACATGCACGGGTTCGATGAACTGATGATCCTGGCCGATCGCGAGCGACTGCGCGTCCGCGAGTGCGAGCTGAAACTTGCTGGTCAATTTGTCCAGACGCATGGCACGCCCCTGATATCCGAAAACTCACTCCGAGATTGCGTCTGATGCAGTGTTTTCAAGCTGTTGGAGCGCTTCTCGAAGCGCGATTGGGCAGGTCGCGCTTCGAGAAGCGCTCCAACAGCCAGATTCAGCGTCGGCGGTGAATGAATGTCGCCATGCGGCCACACTGCCCGCCACGCCGATAAGAGAAAAAGCGCTCGCTTTCAGCGAAGGTGCACGATCCGCCGCCGTAGATAGCGTCCACCCCCGCGGCCTGCAGGTGTTGCCGTCCCAGTGCATACAGATCCGCCTGCCAGCGGCCGCGCTCGTTCGCCTCGAAACACGTCTCTGCGCGGGCATCCAGCGCGACGAATACCGCACGAACCTCGCTGCCGACCTCGAATGCCGGTTGCGAAATCGCAGGCCCCAGCCAGGCGATCAACTTCGCGGGCGCCGTCTGCAATCGCATTACGGTAGCCGCGACAATGCCCGCCGCAAGTCCGCGCCAGCCACAGTGGAGTGCGGCGATCTCGTTGCCATCGGCCGAGCACAACAATATCGGCAGGCAATCGGCCGTCAACACGGCAACCGTATCGCCGGCTCTGCGACCGATCGCGGCGTCGGCTTCAGGCACAGTGCTGTCGCCCGGCACGTACACCGTCGTTCCATGCACCTGGTTCAGCCATGCAGGTTCGGACGGGAGACCACACATCTCCAGGAACCGCCGCCGGTTCTCCGCAACAGATTTTGCATCGTCGCCTACATGGGCACCGAGATTCAGAGACTCGTAGTCGCCTTCGCTGATGCCGCCGGTCCGCGTCGTCGAGCCGGCAACGATATTGTCCGACGCCGGCCAGTCTGCGTGAATCCAGCTCCCGCTCACGGCGTGTCCTCTCGTAACGTCAGCAGGAGTTGATCGAAGTCCGCGGGCGGCGGAGCCTCAAAGCACAAGCTCTCATCGCTCACGGGATGTGCGAGTTCGAGCCGCGACGCATGTAATGCCTGACGCTTGAAAGCCCTGAGAGTCGCCACCAGTTCGGCCGACGCGCCCGCCGGCAAAGCGAGACGGCCACCATAGACAGGATCGCCGAGCAAAGCGTGCCGGCGATGGGCAAAATGCACGCGAATCTGGTGCGTGCGGCCGGTGTCCAGGACGACTCTTATATACGTGTGCGCCCGAAACCGCTCAATGACCGTGTAATGCGTCACGGCTGGCTTGCCCTTGTCATTGATGGCCATGCGTTTGCGGTCGACGCGGTGCCTGGCAATCGGGGCGTCGATCGTGCCGCCGCCGGTCAGCACGCCATTGCAAACGGCCAGGTATTGCCGCGATATCTCTCGATCGGCGAGGCGCCGCACCAAAGTCGTGTGCGCTGGCAGCGTCTTCGCCACGAGCAACAGGCCGCTCGTGTCCTTGTCGAGCCGGTGGATAATCCCGGCGCGCGGCAGCTCCTGCAAGAGCGGCGCGTGGTACAAAAGGCCATTCATCAATGTGCCTGCGGCGTTGCCCGCTCCCGGGTGCACTACCAGGCCTGCGGGCTTATTGACCACCAGCAGCGCATCGTCCTCGAACACGATGTCGAATGAGATTAGTTCCGGCGCCGCACGCACGGCAACCTCGGCTTTGACCGTCAATTCCACGCGTTCACCACCGTCGACCCGGTCACGCGGTCGCCGGACATCGCCGTCAACCAGGACCGAGCCATCCAACAGCCACGCCTTCAGGCGGCTGCGGGAATACTCGGGAAACATCTGCGCGAGCGCCTGGTCCAACCTCTGGCCAGCGAGTTCGTCAGGGATCCGTGTGCTGTGCTGGGTTCTATGCTCGGTCATCGTCGCTAATGGAGTTTACGGTATACTTGCCGATTCGGTTCGATCCGCACAAAACATGAACAAATATCAAATCCCGCCGCAGACCTTGCGATGCCTGCAGCGACGGGCTCGTCAGGCAATTCTGGTCAGCGTCGTCGCGCTGCTTGCGGCATGTGCTGGCAACGAGGAGACGTTCGACGCCGTTCAGGACCTTCAGGATGCCTACGAACAGGCCACGACCTCGATTCACAACGGCAACTACCGCCGCGGCATCGAGATACTCGAGGCAATTCAGGCGCGCTACCCGTTCAGTGACGTAGCGCGGCAGATTCAACTCGACCTGATGTACGCTTATTACAAGAGCGGCTCCATGGAACTCGCAATCGAGGCAGCGGATACCTTCATGCGAGAGAATCCGATTCACCCTCGGGTTGATTACGCCTTGTACATCAAGGCGCTGTCCTATTTTCAGGACGAGGCCGGCATGTTTGAACGCTGGTTCCGCAAAGACACGAATAAGCGCCCGCCGAAAGACGTCGACCAGTCTTACCAGTCCCTCCGGCGTCTCGTCGAGCGCTATCCCGCAAGCGAGTACGCGCCGGACGCCGAACAGCGCATGGTGTATCTGAAGAACCGGCTCGCGGCCTACGAGAATTTTGTTGCAGACTATTACCTGCGACGCGGTGCCTATGTCGCCGCTCTCAACCGCGCCAAGAACGCGCTCGAGGCGTACAACGGTGCGGATAGCAATGACGAGTCGTTGCGTATCCTCATCGACGCCTACGAACATCTCGGCATGGATGACCTCGCCGCAGATGCACAGCGTGTGTTGCAATTGAATTTCCCGGACTCCTAGCCGGGGAAGCGATACCAGGAGGTAATCGGATAGCGCCAGTCGCGGCCGAAGGCACGGCTGCTGATGCGAATTCCGGGTGGCGCCTGACGGCGCTTGTACTCGTTGCGCTTGACCATTTCCAGCACTCGCAACACCGTGTCACGGTCGAACCCCCTGGCGGTGATCTCCGCCACGGAAAGATCCTCTTCGATGAATGCCTCGAGAATCGGGTCAAGCACGTCGTAATCGGGCAGTGAATCACTGTCTTTCTGCCCTGGCCGCAGTTCCGCAGATGGCTCGCGCGAGATTACGCGCTCGGGAATCGCCTCGCCGAGCGTGTTGCGATAGCGCGCCAGTTGATACACGAGCGTCTTGCGACAGTCTTTTATCGGCGCGAAACCGCCGGCCATATCGCCATAAAGCGTTGCGTAACCGACCGCCATCTCGCTTTTGTTACCGGTTGTAAGCAACATGCGGCCGGTTTTGTTCGAGATCGCCATCAGGAGCAGCCCCCGGCATCGCGCCTGGATATTTTCCTCGGTGACGTCCGCCTCGCGATCGTGGAATATCGTCTCGAGTTGTTGCACGGTTGCGTCGTACATCGGCGCGATTGGAATTACGTCGTAACGCACACCCATCGATTCCGCCTGCCGGGCGGCGTCTTCCTGGCTCATCGTCGACGTGTACCGAAACGGCATCATGACCGCTCGCACCTTGTCGGCACCGATCGCGTCGCAGGCGACCGTCAACACGAGTGCCGAGTCGATGCCACCGGACAGGCCCAGCACGACGCCGGGAAACCCATGCTTACGCACGTAGTCGCGTGTCCCGGTAACAAGAGCGCGATAGACGCTCGCTTCATCCGCCAACAATTCGGCGACCTGGTCGGATTCAAGTTCAACACTGCCACCCGTGCCATGCAGCACCAGCCGGTACATTCCCTCTTCAAACGGCGGCGCGCGGAATCGAACTTCGCCATCGGCGGCCGTGGCAAAGGAGCCACCATCGAACACCAGTTCGTCCTGACCCCCAACCATGTTCAGGTAGATTATCGGTATGCCGACCTCCGTGACGCGCGCCGCGATTACCTCTTCCCGGTGGTACTGACTCTTTGTCTCGTAGGGTGAGCCGTTTATCGCAATGACACATTCGGCGCCTGCAGCACGATCGGCCGCGATCGGAGCCTGCTGCCACACGTCTTCACAGATAGTCAGGCCGATACGAATGCCATTGAGCGCAAATACGGCAGCGTCCTTGCCCGCGGTGAAATATCTCTCCTCGTCGAAAACGGCGTAGTTCGGCAGACAACGCTTGCGATAGTGGCTAAGCGTCTTGCCGTCAGAAAACACGGCGCAACTGTTGTAGATGTGATCCTCATAGTACTCGGGGAAACCCACGAGCACGGCGATGCCTTTTACGGAATCGCGAATCTCGTCTAGCGCCAGTTCCACGGAGATGCGGAGACCGGCGTGAAACAACAAGTCCTCTGGCGGGTAGCCGCAGATGCTGAGTTCCGGAAAGACAACGAGGTCAGCCTGCAGGTCGTCCCGGGCGCGTGTCGCATAGTCGAGAATACGTGCGCTATTGCCAGCGACATCACCTACGATCAGATCGAGTTGGGCGAGCGCGACAGTGACTGTGTTGTTCATCGCTCCATGCCCTGCGGTTAGTCGCCGAGAATCTCCTGCATTTTACTGCCGAGTTCCGCCGGAGAGCGAACCGTCGTGACGCCAGCGCCGTCGAGCGCCGCAAATTTGGCAGCCGCCGTACCTTTGCCGCCGGCAATGATCGCGCCTGCATGCCCCATACGCTTGCCCGGTGGCGCCGTCACGCCTGCGATGTAGGCCACCACTGGTTTCGACACGTTCGCCTCGATAAATTCAGCCGCCGACTCCTCATCCGTACCGCCGATTTCACCGACCATCAGCACACCATCAGTGTCCGGATCTGCCTCGAAAAGCTCGAGGCAGTCAATGAAATTCATGCCTCGCACGGGATCGCCGCCAATGCCGAGACAGGTACTCTGGCCGAGCCCGTTCTGCGTCGTTTGATAGACGGCCTCGTAGGTCAGCGTCCCTGAACGCGAAACGATGCCAATTCGGCCTTTCTTGTGAATAAAGCCGGGCATAATTCCTATTTTGCACTCATCCGGCGTAATGATGCCGGGGCAGTTCGGGCCGATCAGGCAGCAGTCGTGATCGCGCAATGCAGACTTGACCCGCACCATGTCCATGACCGGTATGCCCTCGGTGATGCACACGACGAGCTTCACGCCCGACTCGGCGGCCTCGAGAATTGCATCCGCGGCGAACGGTGCAGGCACGTAGATCATGCTGACGTCAGCGCCGGTCTCCGCAACTGCCGCCCGCATCGTGTTGAAAACGGGCACGCCAAGGCACTCTTCACCGCCCCGCCCCGGGGTGCAGCCGGCGACCACCTGTGTGCCGTATTCGATGCATTGCTCGGTATGGAACGATCCCTGGTTACCGGTGATGCCCTGGGAAATAATCTTGCTGTCTTTGTTGACCAGTATGCTCATTTCTTTACCCGTCAGCCTACGGCGGCAACGACTTTCTGTGCCGCATCGGTCAAATCCCTGGCCGCAATGATGTCGAGCCCGCTATCCTTCAGCAGCTCGCGACCTTTGCGTACGTTCGTGCCCTCAAGCCGCACGACCACCGGCACCTGGACACCCACATCCTTGACGGCGGTGATGATCCCCTGTGCGATCAGATCACAGCGCACGATGCCGCCGAAAATATTGACGAGAATAGCGGACACGTTTTGATTCGTGAGGATCAGCTTGAACGCCTCGGCAACCCGCTCGCTGGTCGCGCCACCTCCAACATCAAGGAAATTTGCAGGTTCGCCACCGTGCAACTTGATGAGATCCATGGTCGCCATGGCCAGTCCCGCGCCATTGACCATGCAGGCAATGTCGCCATCCAGGGAAACGTAGTTGAGATCGTGCGCCGCAGCCTCACGTTCCCGATCGTCTTCCTGCGATGGATCGCGCATCTCGACAAGCTCGGGCTGACGATAAAGGGCGCTTCCGTCGATGTTAATCTTGGCATCGAGCGCCATGACGTCACCGTCGGCTGTCGTAATGAGCGGATTCACCTCTACGAGGCTCGCGTCACACTCCTGGTATAACTTGTACAGGCGCTTGATCAGGTCGCCGAACTGCCGTATCTGTTTCTTGTCGAGTCCGAGGCCGAAGGCCAGTTGCCGTGCCTGATAGTCCTGCAGGCCGGCATCCGGGGCAATCGCGACGGAGAATATTTTTTCGGGCGTCTCTGCAGCGACCTTTTCGATGTCCATGCCGCCAGCGGCCGAGGCAATGAACGCGACGCGGCTGACTTCGCGATCTACCAGCATCGACAGGTACAACTCACGATCGATACTCGAACCTTCCTCGACATAGACCACGTTGACCGGAAGTCCTTCAGGGCCGGACTGATGCGTCACGAGCTGAATACCGAGCATGCCTTCCGCATGCTGGCGGACCTCGTCGAGATTGCGAGCGAGCTTGACGCCGCCAGCCTTGCCGCGCCCGCCGGCATGAACCTGAGCCTTGACGACCCAGAGGTCGCCGCCGAGTTCTTCAGCCGCCGCAACCGCTGCATCGCTTGTCTCGGCGGGAATGCCGCGCGGCACGGGTATGCCGTACCTGGCGAACAATCGTTTCGATTGGTATTCGTGCAAATTCATGGAATTGTCAGTCTTCTAATGTGAATTATTATGGGTTCGCAGCAGACCGCGAAAAATCGGGCGTATTTTGTAGCAAACAGCGCAGCGACGCAAAGTGGTTTGACCTTCAGAGCGCAATAGATTGATAAATCCGCGATAATCGGCCCATGAATCAGACCAGCTCCGCAATCACCGGCAATCGCACCGTGCGCACCAGCCGTGAAGCGCTGCTGCAAAAAGCCATCGAAGAGCCCGACCTCTCGTGGCGTGTCCTTATTACGCTCAACATCTTCCGCATGCTGGTCGCCGCAGCGCTGCTGGCGCTGTTTTTTAGTGGCGGCGACCCGCGTATTTTCGGTGACCGCTTTCCGATCCCGTTCGCTTCGACCGCCGCGGGCTACCTGATCGTTGCCATTATCTCCTCCACTTCGTTGCGACAGCGCTGGGCGCCAGCCAACGCGCAAGCCGTCGCCCTGATGCTCGTTGATATCCTGGCAGTGGTTATTCTGGTTCACACCAGCGGCGGCATCAGCAGTGGACTGGGCGGACTCCTGATCGTATTTGTCGGCGCCGGAAGCCTGGTACTGCCGAGACAATTGCCGGCCATCCTTGGTGCGATCGCAACGTTTGCAATCCTCGGCGAGCAAGTGTTTACGCAATTCGCGGGGACCACCGATACGGTCAACTACCCGGCTGCCGGCGTACTCTCCGCGATCATATTCTCGATGTCCCTGGCCGCACGACCGCTTGCGCGACGTATCCAAGAGAGCGAGGCACTCGCCCGCCAACGCGGTGTCGACCTCAAGAACCTCTCCGAGCTCAATGAGTACATCGTGCAGCATTTGCGCGAGAGTATCGTGGTCGTCGACAGCGACGACCAGATTCGGCTCAGTAACGGCTCGGCCGCGAGGCTGCTCGGGGCCGAGCAGCTGGTCCGATCGCGGCCGCTTAGCGAGGCGTCTGCAGCGATAAGTGACTACGTCGGGCGCTGGCGCAACGACCATTCGCTATCCTCACACCCCGAGTTCACGCTCATAACAGAGGGTAACAATGCGCGTATCACGGCCCACCTGGCGCCACTCGGCAAAGGTGGCGATCGCAGTAGCCCGATACTGATTTTCCTCGAGGACGCCAGCATCATCAATGCGCGGGTTCAGCAGTCCAAGCTGGCGTCGCTCGGGCGACTGAGTGCCAGTATTGCGCACGAAATACGCAATCCGGTCGGTGCCATGAGCCACGCAGCCCAATTGCTCGCCGAGGTGGACGGCCTGACGGACGACGACAAACGACTCACGGACATCATTCAAACGCACTCGGGTCGCGTAAGCCACATTATCGACAATGTGCTGCAACTGTCGCGCCGCGAGTCGGGTAAGCCGGAACGACTTGCGCTGGGACCCTGGCTCGACGATTTCAGTCGGGAGTTCAGCCGTACCCTGGAACTGCAGGAGGGTGAATTGTCGATCGAAGATATTCCCGACACACTCGAAGTGCGTATAGACAAGAGCCACTTGCGCCAGGTGCTCTGGAACCTCTGTGACAACGCCGTCAAATATGCATCGGAGACAGGCGGCATCCTCGTGGAACTGTATGGCGGACGCCTGGATGGCAAGGGAAGACCGTATCTCGAGGTCAGAGACCACGGGCTCGGCGTCGACCCCGCCACAGCAGAACAGATTTTCGAGCCATTCTTCACGGCGCGCTCCGGCGGCACAGGGCTGGGGCTCTATATTTCCAGAGAGTTATGCGAATTGAATCGTGCAACGCTCCTGTATCTTGACCGCTCCGGCGGAGGCAGTATCTTTCGTATTGTATTTGCCGATCCCGACCGCTGGGACAAACAGGATTGACTATGGGACAGCCGCTTGCGCTCGTCATCGATGACGAACCCGATATTTGCGAATTGCTGTCGCTGACTCTCGGGCGCATGGATATCGCTACGCAATCCGCCACCGACGTCGGTGGCGCCAAGTCGTTACTCGGTAAGCACGATTTTGACCTTTGCCTGACCGATATGCGGCTCCCGGACGGCGATGGACTGGAACTCGTCAAGTGGATGCAGATTCATGCGCCCGGTGTCCCTGTCGCAGTTATCACTGCACACGGCAACATTGAAACGGCTGTGCAGGCTCTGAAGCTGGGCGCGTTCGACTTCATCTCGAAGCCGCTGGATCTCAACCACCTGAGGAATGTCGTAGAGAACGCCCTCAAGGTCGACGATGCGCCGGAAGAACCGCAGTCACGGTTGCTGGGCGATTCTCAGCCAATGCGCGACCTGCGCGAGATGATCGACAAGGTCGCCCGCTCGCAAGCACCTGTGCACATCTCGGGAGAGTCGGGAACGGGCAAGGAACTCGTCGCCCGGCTGATTCACGAAACGGGGCCAAGAGGAGACGGACCGTTCGTGCCCGTGAACTGCGGGGCAATTCCGGCCGAACTCATGGAGAGCGAGTTCTTCGGTCATCGCAAGGGCAGTTTCACGGGTGCTGTAAGGGACAAGATCGGCCTCGTACAGAGTGCGGATGGCGGGACGCTGTTTCTCGACGAGATCGCCGATTTACCGCTCGCAATGCAGGTCAAGCTGTTGCGCGTCATACAAGAAAAAGCCGTTCGACCCGTCGGCTCATCCGGCGAGGAACCGGCCAACGCGAGAATCCTGTCTGCGACGCACAAGGTACTATCGGAAATGGTGGCGCAGGGCGAATTCCGTGAAGATTTGTATTACCGCATCAATGTCATCGAGTTGCAGGTTCCGGCACTGCGTGAGCGCAATGATGATGTCATGGCGCTCGCCAAACACATTCTCAAACGACTTAGCGCGGCCGCGACGCTGGACGACAGCGCGAACGCGGCTCTCTTGAACTACCCGTTCCCGGGCAATGTTCGGGAACTCGAAAACATGTTGGAGCGCGCGGTCACGCTTTGCACGAGCGGCACGATCAGCGAAGGCGATCTGAATCTGAGACAGGCCAGCGACGACACGATCGCGCATACGACGACTACGACTAACCTGGGCAACCAGGTCGAGGACGTTCAACGGCAAGCGATTTTGGTGGCACTCAAGAAGACCCGCTACAACAAGACCGCAGCGGCGAAACTCCTCGGATTATCGTTGCGGCAATTGCGTTACCGTATCGCAAAGCTGGGGATCGAATGACCCTACGGAGAGCGACTGATATGACGGCAGCAAGTACTGGCAGCAGCCTGTCGATAATTATTCCGGCCAAGAACGAGGCCGCATCGATTGGCGACGTGGTTTCGGCGGTGAGCCGCGCATATGACGTCGCCGAGATTCTGGTGGTCGATGATGGTTCCAGCGACGACACCGCGAGTATCGCCAGGCAAGCCGGAGCTCACGTTATCAGTCATCCGATCACGCTGGGAAATGGAGCAGCTATAAAGAGCGGCGCCCGTGCAGCAAACGGGGACGTCCTGGTGATGATGGACGGTGACGGACAGCATCAGGCCGAGGATATTGAATCCCTGCTCAGTAAACTCGACGAAGGCTTCGACATGGCCATTGGCGCTCGGGACTCCGGCTCGCACGCCGGTATTGGACGCCTGTTTGCCAACGGCATGTACAACGTGTTTGCGTCGGCGATCAGCGGCCATCGCATCCTCGATCTGACGTCCGGATTTCGAGCAGTTCGGGGCGACCTGTTCAAGAAGTTTCTTTATCTGTTGCCGAACGGCTTCTCCTATCCGACGACCATTACGATGGCATTCCTGCGCTCCGGCTTTCCGGTCACGTTTGTACCGATAAAGGCGCAGGACCGCACAGGCAAGAGTCATATTCGACCGATCAGAGACGGCCTGCGGTTTCTGGCAATCATCTTCAAGGTCGCTACCTTGTATTCACCCCTCAAGGTCTTTTTGCCAATCAGTGGTGTTTTTTTTCTGGGTGGAATCGGCTACTACGCTTACACGTATATTTCGATGGGGCGCTTCACCAATATGAGCTTGCTGGTGTTGAGCGCCGCCGTGATCATATTTCTCATTGGTCTGATCTCGGAGCAAATTACGGCGCTGACGTTCACCAGGTCATAGCGGGCACTGCGAATGTTGGGTTCCATCCGCAAGCTGGCCGCCGCAATTCGGAAAACACCGTTGCACCCGCAATGGTTCGCATTCTTGCGTGAGGAGAGCAACCTGGCAAGAACCTGCGCGCAGCTAAGCGGCACGATCCTGGATGTCGGCTGCGCCGAAGGGCTGCCGCGAAAATTTCTACCACCGGACGCTACTTATATCGGGCTGGACTACTACTCGACCGCAACAGGCTGGTACGGCACGCAACCGGATCTGTACGGCGATGCGCAGTCTTTGCCGATCGCGGACGATGGCGTCGACCACGCCCTGCTGCTCGATGTCCTGGAGCATCTACCGAACCCGGATGGCTGTCTCAGCGAACTACATCGCGTCATCAAGCCGGGTGGCAGCCTGACTATTCAGGTGCCGTTTCTTTATCCTCTGCATGACGCGCCGCTCGATTTTCACCGCTGGACGCGCTTCGGGCTACGTAACGCCGCGCAAAAACACGGTTACAGCATCGCCGCAGATGTGGCGATCGGGCATCCCGTCGAAACCGCCGCGCTTTGCGCGAACATTGCGCTCAGCAAATCGGTGATCAACTGGCTGAAGGGCGGGAACCCGCTTGCCGTTATTGCACTGGTTCTGCCCATCGTCGTCCTGGCTGTTAACTGCATCGCGTGGATTCTTGCAGCCCTCAGTCGTCACGACGATTTGATGCCTTATTCGTATCGAATGGTCTGGATCAAAAACTAGATGCCGGGAATTGCATTGATCACGACGTCCTATCCGGATGAGGTGCCTGGAACCGAGGCGGCAGGCAGCTTCGTTGAGGACTTTGCCATACAGCTATCCAAATCGACCGATGTGACGGTGCTCGCGGCAAGTCGGGAGGCCTCAGTCAGCAACAGCGACAAGCTCAGCGTGCGGCGCTTCGCCGTGCCGCGACTGCCGCTATCCCTGCTCAAGCCGTACAAGCTCACCCACTGGCCCGCTGTCTTTGCTACGCTTCGAGCCGGGCGCGAAGCACTGGGCAATTTGATCGATGACGAGCGGCCGGACCATGTTCTTGCACTTTGGGCGCTGCCGAGCGGGTGGTGGGCGGATACCGAGGCGAGACGCCGAGGCGTGCCTTTCAGCACGTGGGCGCTCGGTAGCGACATCTGGTCGCTCGGACGAATTCCGTTAATCCGCCACAAATTGGCAAGCGTCCTCAGGAATGCCCGGTATCGCTATGCCGATGGGCTCGGGTTGTGCGCCGATGTCGAGCGACTCTGCGGAAAATCATGTACGTTCCTGCCCAGCGCAAGGAGATTGCCGGCGCTCCGGCGATCAGCGCTTGCCGATGCACCGCCCTACAAACTTGCCTTCCTCGGCCGCTGGCACCCGAACAAGGGAACCGACCTGCTCATGCATGCGTTGCAGGCCCTGGCGGATGCAGACTGGGACAGGATAGAGGAGGTACGTATTTTTGGTGGCGGTCCGCTGGCTGGTGAGATACAGGCTGCAGCAGAAAGGCTCGCGGCTGCGCAGCGACCGGTAACAACTGGCGGGTACCTGGACAAGGATGCCGCCGCTGCACTGATCGGCTGGGCGGACTACCTCCTGTTGCCCTCACGCATCGAAAGCATACCGGTAGTTTTCTCCGACGCGATGCAACTCGGGACCCCGATTGTGGCCACGCCCGTCGGGGACCTGCCACGGCTGCACGAGCGCTACGAATTTGGCGTAGTCGCTCGCGCTCCCGACATCGACGCATTTGCCGACGCCATACGCCAGGCCGTTCGACAAAACGCTGCCGCTTTTGTCCCCAACGTGCAACGCGCCCGGGCCGATTTCGACCTGGCAACGATCGCAGCACAGTTTCTCGCCGATATCGGAGCAGGATAGCGTTGCGAAATTATCAGTTTTCAACGAGCCCTCCACCCGACTGGCCCGCGCTCTGCCAGGCGTCGTCAGCCCTGTTCGGCTCTGTTGACTGGCAGCAATTGCTCGAGACGAGTTTTGGCTGCCGCACTGTGTACGCATGCAACGGGCAGGATGGCGCCGCAGTAACGGCGTTCAAGGCCGGTCCGTTCTCGATTGGATACGTCGGGTTCCCCGCTGGTAGCGTTACCGGCAACACGGCGTCGCTCACCGCAATTATCTCGCAACTGATGGCGACGAAGCCTGCTCTGGACCTCACGTGCATCCGGGCGCCGGTGAGCGCCTTTACAGCCAGTCCCGATCTCGAACTACCTTACGTATCCAACCCCGAGACGGCGATAACCGACTTGCAGGGCTGGGAACTGATGGGGGTCTCCAAGAACCTGCGTCGTGATATTCGCAAGGCCGAGCGCTCGGGCCTCAGCGTCTGTCAATCCAGCGACCCCGGCCTCGGTCCAATTTTGTTCGACATGTATGCAAGCGCAGTGAAGCACCATGGCGGTTCGCTTCGGTACAACGCCGACTACTTTTCGTCACTTCTCGAACTGGCGAAGCTAAATCCGGCGCTGCAGGTATTCATCGCCAGCCTGGACAGCGATATCGTTGGTTTCGCGGTGATCGTGCACCACGCCGGGACCGCTTACTATCTGCATGGCGGAGCCAGGGCCGACCTGCGACAACTCAGTCCGTCGGACCTGATCCTGGCCGAGGCTATCGCCTCTGCAAAGTCGGGCGGCGACGACGTTTTCAATTTCATGGCCTCGCCACCTGATCAGCCCACTCTCGTGCGTTACAAGGAAAAATGGGGCGGTGAAACCAGGTCGCTCAAGACCTACACATTGCGGCTCTCGCCCGCCTATCCGCTGTTCAAGGCCGTGGAACGACTGTACAGACTGATTTCCTGAGCGCTTAGACGCTTTTTCTGAGTACGTAAACAAAGCCCGGGAAAAAGAACGGTGCAAGGCGCAGCATCGCTTTGGCGACCCAGCGCTTCACCGAACGGGGAGGAAGGATATCCGTCGCTTCGAATTTTAGCGGGTCCTGGACGATCTTCTCCGTGTAGTCGGTAACAACGAAATCCGCGAGTAGCTTGCGCAGCCGGGGCCGCGAGTAAGGCTGCTCGGGGTAGCTGTCGCCCTTGCCTGCAAGTCGCATGTACGCATCGGCCAGTCGCCTGGGCAACCAGCTCAGGAACGGCAGTCCGTAGTGCGGTTCCACAGGTTCGTATTTGTTGGGCCCGGCAAAGTAACAGACCGCATCATCGGACATGACACGACTGATTTCCGACAGCAACCGGGATGCGTTGTCCGTATGTTCATAAACGTGATTGCAGACGACGATGTCGAAGGATCCGGATCGAAACGGCAGATTTTCCGCATCGGCGCGAGCGAACGCCAGGTTGTCGGCATCTCGGCCGATGCTTCGATCCATGTCGACACCGACGCCGAGGCCATTTGCTGGTGTGAGCTGTTCGAGAATGATGCCAAAGGAACAACCGATGTCCAGAATTCGAACACCTGGATGTTCGAATGAGCCTTCGGCCTCGAGGACGGCCCTGATCTTCGCCGCCTTCCGTGATCTGTTGTCCTCGTCCGACAACGGCGAAGCCCCGTCAAATGACTCCGCATATCGGGCAGCTTTGTTTTTCAGTTCGCCCACTGGCTTAAGTTCTCAGCATGACGATCGAGGCTGCATCAGGAACTGATGATCGCGAGTGTTCTATCGATGACGTAATTCACTTCGGCGTCCGTCAGGCGCGCGGACAACGGCAAGCTGACGGTCGAGGCGCCGAATGCGCTTGCAACCGGGAAGTCTGCAGCGCGCCAGCCAAACCGCTCCATGTAATACGGATGTTCAGCCAGGCATTGATAGTGAACGCCAACACCAATTCGCGATTCCTGCATTCTTGTGAGGAACTCGTCCCTCGAGACGCCGCACGCATCAGCCGAGATCGTCACTGTGTAAAGATGATGTCCGTGCCGGGTGTCGGGCTCGGGGTCTGACGGCATTCCGACAGGCGAATTGTCGAAAGCTTCCTGATAGTGCTGCCAGATTTCCCGGCGTCTCTCCCACGCCTGTTCGACGCGGCTCAATTGATGAATCCCCACCGCAGCCTGCAGATCCATCATGTTGTACTTGAACCCGGCATCGACGACCTGATAATGCTTGTAGCCCTTGTCACCAAAGCGGTGCCACGCGTCTTTGCTCATGCCGTGCAGAGACAGGATCTTGATTCGCTCGATCGCTTTCGCGGAACGCGCGATCACCATGCCACCTTCCCCGGTCGTGACATTCTTGGTCACGTAAAAACTGAAGCAACCGAAATCCGTAAAGGTCCCCACCGCTCGACCATGCCATTCGGTTTCAATGGCGTGTGCACAGTCTTCGATGACGAGCAAGTCGTGTTTCTCCGCTATCGCGCAGATTCGATCCATGTCGCAAGATCTGCCGGCGAAATGGACCGGAATTATCGCGCGCGTCCGGGACGTTATCTTGCTCTCGAGCAGCTGCGGGTCAATATTGAGCGAGTCGGGCTCGATGTCGATGGGAACGGGTATTCCACCGGCGTGAATGACCGCGTTGACGGTCGCACAGAAGGTCATCGCCGTTGTGATAACCTCATCACCGGCGCCGATTCCCGCTGCAAGCATGCTTACGTGCAATGCCGCGGTGCAGGAGTTCAGCGCCGCGACGCGATCGGTCGGCACGCGACGATAAACCGCAAACTCGTTTTCAAATCGCTGCACTTTCGGCCCGGTCCCGAGCCAGCCCGACTCGAGGCTGTCCACGACCTCGTCGATTTCTTCGCGCCGGATATCCGGGGCGCCAAATACAATAAACTTGTCGGGCAGATCCGAGGCCACAATCCGACCCCTACGCTTTGTGGCCGTCGAGCAGGCTCATCAGGTAGTTGCCATAGCCGCCGCCGGTAAGTGGTTCGGCTATTGCCTCGAGCTGCTCTGCCGTCAGGTAGCCCATGTAATAGGCGATTTCTTCCGGGCAGCACACCTTGAGTCCCTGACGCTCTTCGATGGTCTTGACGAAATTGGACGCCGCAAGCAATGAGTCGTGCGTCCCCGTATCGAGCCACGCCGTACCACGCCCGAGCAGTTCCACATGCAATTCGCCGCGCTCCAGGTAAATCTTGTTGATATCGGTTATCTCGATCTCCCCCCTGGCCGAGGGGCTCAGTGAGCGGGCAAGCTCCGCTACCCTGCCGTCAAAAAAATACAGGCCTGTAACCGCAAGGCGCGATTTCGGAGCGTCGGGTTTTTCCTCGATACTGAGTGGACGTTCATTGTCGTCGAGCTCGACGACCCCGTAACGCTGCGGGTCCTTTACGGTGTACGCAAAAACGGTGGCGCCGGATGCCCTCGCCGCAGCCCTCTGTAGCTTCGGTTGCAGATCAGTGCCGTAGAACAAATTGTCACCGAGGATCATCGCGCATGGCTCACCGGCGACAAAATCAGCGCCGATAATGAATGCCTGTGCGAGCCCGCCGGGCTCGGGCTGTACGGCATACGACAGTGAGACGCCGAGCTGACTGCCGTCACCAAGCAGCGCCTCGAAACGTGGCGTGTCCTGCGGCGTCGAGATGACGAGAATGTCGCGGATGCCGGCAAGCATCAGGATCGACAGCGGATAGTAGATCATCGGCTTGTCGTAAACCGGCAGTAGCTGCTTCGAAATTACCTGTGTCAGAGGATGCAGCCGGACACCCGAGCCGCCGGCGAGGATGATTCCCTTCATGATCTGCAGGCCCTGAGTTCGTAGTTGGCCTCTAACCAGTCGCGATACTCACCGGTTTCAATGCTCTGCGTCCATTCCTCGTTATCGAGATACCACTGCACGGTCTTTTGCAAACCCGTCTCGAATGATTCGGTGGGTTGCCAGCCGAGTTCATCGCGAATCTTGCTTGCATCGATGGCGTATCGTCTGTCATGTCCGGGCCGGTCCGCCACGAACGAGATCAGGCCCCGATGCTGGCCCGGGGTGGCTCCGGCGACAGACTCATCGAGAATGTCGCACATTGCTTCGACGACCTCGATATTGGTCCTTTCAGCGTCGCCACCGACATTGTATGTGCCGCCCACCTGACCCGACTCGAGCACCCGCCGTATGGCGTCGCAATGATCTCCGACGTAGAGCCAGTCCCGCACATTGCATCCATCTCCGTAAATCGGCAACGATTCGCCACGCACGCCGTTACGAATCACCAGTGGAATCAACTTTTCGGGAAACTGGAACGGACCATAGTTGTTCGAACAATTCGTCGTTAACACCGGCAGTCCGTATGTCGAAAAATAGGCTCGACATAAATGATCGGCGGCCGCTTTCGATGCTGAATACGGGCTGTTGGGCCTGTAAGAACTGTCTTCCGTGAAGGCCGGCGCATCCGCATCCAACGATCCGTAAACCTCGTCGGTCGAAACATTGATAAATCGAAAATTGGTGCGGGCCTCATCCACCAGCGAGTCGTAGTACGCCCTTGCGGCCTCGAGCAGCGCGAATGTTCCCTGCACATTGGTTCGCAGGAACTCGCCCGGATCATGAATCGAGCGGTCGACGTGTGTCTCGGCAGCAAGATTTACGATCGCCGAAATTCGGTGCTCGTTGAGGAGTTGCAACACAGTGTCACGATCGCAGATATCGGCGTGCACGAACGTGTAATCCGCGTCGTCATCGATCGACGAGAGATTTCGCAAATTTCCGGCGTAGGTCAGCTTGTCCAGATTAACTAACGGCCCGAGACCCAGGCGCAACCATTCGAGCACGAAATTCGAGCCGATGAACCCAGCGCCGCCAGTGACCAGAATCGCCAAACGAAGCTCCTGAAAATTGTGGCAATGATACCACCCCAAAATACCGCCGACCTGCACGTGGAAACTGCATGGCGGATTCCTGCAGGCACAGCGAGCTGTGCAATGACAGCTTACCGGCACCGACGTCACACGCCGGAACTGCGTCACGAATCTTGCACAGCACGGCGGCCCGGTAGCAGGCCTTTGCTATCCTTGTCGCGGGGAAGACTGACATCGCAATGGCAAAGCAAACGAATCAAACCCGACTTTGGATATCCAGAATTATCCTTGCGGCCGGCATTGTCTGGATCGCCGTCGTATTCTCACGTGAGTTTGCGGGCCTCAAGGAGAGCTTTGCCATTGATAGCATTGCCTGGCTCGTTTTCACAATCGTGGCAGGCTGTGTGGCTTTACTATTCATGGTCCCGATCTTCCGGACGCTGTTGCAGGCCTACGCGAGGATTTCGATTGCGCTGAGTGACGCGGCACGCATGCTGTTCGTCGCACAGATCTTGAGACATCTGCCCGGTCGCATCTGGGGCGTGATGTACCTGGTGAACGAAACTCGGTCGAGAATTCCTACGGCGTCGATGGTCAGGGCCAATGTGGACTTCATGCTCTATTCGATGGCTTTCAACGTGCTGGTCGCCGCCGTTTTGTTCCTCTTTGTGACGACAGGTCCGGGTGCCGGCATCATTTTTGGCGCCGCAGGCGTGGCTGCAATCAGTCTCGCCCTGCGACAGAACTGGGTCGGCGGAATTGCCGCAGGGCTTGCGAGAGTCATGCCGGCCCGCATGCAACCGTTCACGAGCGCCGTGGCTTCGCAGCCACGGCTGACCTGGGTTGCCGCTGCCGCCATCAGCAGCGCTTTTGTGCTCGTTTGGTGTTGCTACCTGTCGATCTGGTGGGCGCTATCACAGGTCTTCGAAATTCTCGGAGACGTCAATATCTGGTTATTGTGCGCATCGTACTCATTGGCCTGGGTCGTTGGTTACCTGGCAATGATTACCCCGGGAGGGCTCGGCGTTCGTGAAGCCGGCTTTTTTGCGCTGGCCTCTCCATTGATGAGCCTGCCGGAGCTGACGTTTCTGGCGGTATTCATTCGACTGTGGCAGATTCTCGTTGAATCCCTGATGTTCCTGGCATTCGCGTTCGTAAAACCTGAACCCGGAGCCAGTAATGACGGCAACGCCACTTCAGCCTGACTTCCGAATCAGATCAGATAATGGACAGTGAAATGTCGGCGACAGGTCAAAGACCGGCATTCGGTCGACGGCTCCGTGACGCCCTGCTCGAGCTTTTGCCCGTCAGGCTCGCCATGCTCTCGGCGCATGGGCTACGGTGTGAACCGGGTGTGGTCGTCAAAACTCCTTCCCGGCTGCTGCTCGGTCGTGATGTGGTGCTGCAACGTCGCGCACTGTTGCATTGTGGCGGCAAAGACTGGTGCAACTACGGCGGCGGCATTGAGCTCGGACAAGCAGCCCCTATCAGCACGGATAGAAAGCTCAGCCAAGCCCGCTCGATCCGCATTGGTGCTTTTTGAACTCTGCGGCCGGGTTCGCTCGCGACGGTCT
>DAOWGY010000295.1 GCA_030641695.1 Gammaproteobacteria bacterium | reverse complement strand
GGTATGACACCCTATCCGGTCCGGAGTGTTTTAAAATACTTCGCTGAGGACTTCGCGTCCCCAAGGGGGGTTGACGCATGAACAAGGTCAGACAGGCGGACCTGGGCACGCCAGCCGCAGCGAGCCGCGAGACCGTCAAGATCGAAATTGATGGTCTGCCGGCAACGGTCAGGGCCGGCAGCAGCATACTGCGCGCCGCGCGCGAGTCCGGCGTGGATATTCCCAAGTTGTGCGCCACCGACAGTGTCAAGCCATTTGGTTCCTGCCGAATGTGCCTCGTCGAAATCGAGGGCCGCAATGGTTACCCGGCCTCGTGCACGACGCCCGTAGAAGAGGGCATGCAAATCCGTACACAGACGGATGCGCTCGCCAGGCTGCGGCGCAACGTCATGGAGCTGTACATCTCCGACCATCCCCTCGACTGCCTGACCTGCGCCGCAAATGGCGACTGCGAATTGCAGGATATGGCCGGTGCTGTCGGTCTTCGCGATGTGCGTTACGGGTTCGACGGCGAAAATCACCTCAAAGCGACCATCGACACGAGTAATCCATACTTTCAGTT
The DNA here is from genome assembly GCA_030641695.1 of Gammaproteobacteria bacterium. Classification (GTDB taxonomy): domain Bacteria; phylum Pseudomonadota; class Gammaproteobacteria; order Steroidobacterales; family Woeseiaceae; genus UBA1847. The sequence goes on along the minus strand of DAOWGY010000295.1, from coordinate 11,372 downwards.
CGATGCGAGCAAGTGCATCGTGTGCTCGCGCTGTGTACGCGCCTGCGACGAGGTGCAGGGCACGTTCGCGTTGACGATCCAGGGCCGCGGCTTCGAGTCGAAAGTCTCGGCGGGTATCAGTGAAGACTTCCTCGATTCCGAGTGCGTTTCCTGCGGTGCATGCGTGCAGGCCTGCCCGACCGCGACACTGATGGAAAAGAGCATCGTTGATCACGGCCAGCCTGATCACAGCGTTGTGACGACCTGCGCCTACTGCGGCGTGGGCTGCTCGTTCGTCGCCGAGATGAAGGGCGACCAGCTCGTGCGTATGACACCGTACAAAGATGGCCAGGCTAATCACGGCCACAGTTGTGTGAAAGGTCGTTTTGCCTGGGGCTACTCGACACACAGCGACCGGGTGTTGTCGCCGTTGATTCGCAAGAGTACCGACGATCCCTGGCAAAAGGTCAGTTGGAACGAGGCGATTGCGTTCACGGCGAAACGTTTCAAGGAAATCCAGGATAAGTACGGCCGCAAGTCGATTGGCGGCATCACATCCTCGCGCTGCACCAACGAAGAGGTCTACGTCGTTCAGAAATTTGTGCGCGCAGCGATAGGTAACAACAACGTCGATACTTGTGCGCGAGTTTGTCATTCGCCGACGGGTTATGGCCTCAAGCAGACGCTGGGCACATCGGCCGGTACGCAACCGTTCGATAGCGTCATGGAAGCTGACGTCATCGTGGTGATCGGCGCGAATCCGACTGTAGGTCACCCGGTATTTGCATCGCAGATGAAACGGCGACTGCGGCAGGGCGCGAAGCTGATCGTTGTCGACCCACGTCGGATCGGGCTGGTACGTTCGCCTCATATCGAGGCAGAACAACACCTGGCGCTGTTGCCCGGCACCAACGTGCCAGTGATCAATGCGCTGGCACACGTTATCGTCAGTGAAGGGCTCGTCGACGAAGACTATGTTCGGGAGCGTTGCGACAGCGAATCCTTCGACGCCTGGAAAGCGATGATTCTGAGGTCTGAGAATTCACCGGAGGAAGTCTCGAAGGTATCGGGGGTGGCAGCTGAAAATATTCGTGCCGCCGGACGACTGTACGGGCAGGCCGAGCGTGGCGCGATCTACTACGGTCTTGGCGTCACGGAGCACAGCCAGGGATCGACCATGGTTATGGGCATGGCCAACCTGGCGATGGCCACCGGAAATATCGGCTTCAACGGCGCCGGCGTCAATCCATTACGTGGCCAGAACAATGTGCAGGGCTCCTGTGACATGGGGTCGTTCCCGCACGAGCTGCCAGGCTACCGGCCAGTCCAGGACGACGACGTTCGCTCGAGCTTCGAGAAGCACTGGGGCGTGACCCTCGACCCCGAACCCGGACACCGCATCCCCAACATGTTCGACGCCGCGTGTGCCGGGGAGTTCATGGGTATGTATATCCAGGGCGAAGACCTCGCACAGTCCGACCCGAATACGCACCATGTCGAAGCAGCACTCGGCAACATGGAGTGCATCGTCGTGCAGGATCTGTTTTTGAACGAGACGGCGAAGTTTGCACATGTGTTCCTTCCCGGCACGTCGTTCCTCGAGAAGGATGGCACGTTCATCAACGCCGAGAGGCGCATCAACCGAGTGCGCCAGGTGATGCAACCGAGCCAGGGCAAGGACGAATGGCGTATCACCCAGGAACTGGCCCGGGCTCTCGGCTATCCGATGGACTATCAAAACGCCGCAGAGATCATGGACGAGATCGCCGAGCTAACGCCGACTTTCAACAATGTCAGCTTCAGCTTTCTCGATGAAGTTGGCAGCGTGCAATGGCCCTGCAATGAAGACGCACCGATGGGCACGCCGATCATGCACATCGACCAGTTTGTACGCGGCAAAGGCCTGTTCGTCGAAACCGAGTATGTGCCGACTGAAGAGCGCACGAATCGCAAGTTCCCGCTGCTACTGACTACAGGCCGTATTCTTTCGCAATACAACGTTGGCGCGCAGACGCGTCGCACCGATAACAACGTCTGGTACCTGGAAGACCTGCTCGAGGTCCATCCCGCCGATGCGGAAGTGCGCGGCATCCGCGAAGGTGATCTCGTGGCGCTCGCCAGTCGCAAAGGCGATATCACCCTGCGGGCAACGATTACAACACGCGTCAATCCAGGCGTCGTTTACACCACATTCCACAACCCGGAAACTGGTGCCAACGTGGTGACAACCGAGTACAGCGACTGGGCCACCAGCTGTCCCGAGTACAAGGTCACTGCCGTCCAGGTAGCGCCGGCGACGCATCGCTCCGACTGGCAATCCGGCTTCGACCAGCGCGCGAAAAAGCAGGGAAAGATCGCCGAAACGACCTGAGGCCATGATGCGTGATGGGGTCAGACCCACGCAAATGATTGATCTAGATAGATATTTGCATCAAATCACCGACGTGATCGACCTTAATAGGGCGTTTCCTGCGTCAAGAAACGCGTTTAAGAAATTACAGTGAGGTCTTGTCTCACTATCGCGCCTTTTTGAAGCCAAAATTGACGGATTAAGGCACAAATTAGGGCCCATACGCTGAAGACGATCAACCCTGTCAAAGAGTTAAGTTGGTCCGACCCCATCCTGGAACAGCCAGCGTTCGATGGGTTCTTTCAGGTATTTGGGAAATAGCCAGAAGGCCAGCCCGAGCGCGATGACGCCGACCGGGGGCCACAGTGTCGCGAAGTAGACGGGCCATATCAGTGCCTTGACGAAGTTCATCATTGTATCGACGATGACTTCAATGCCGAAGCCGATGAGTTCGGAACTGAAAACGCTGTTCATCGCAACGAATTGCGGAATGTCATCGAAGAATATTTCGCGAATCTCGAAAAACAGGAAAGCCGCCGCGAATCCAACAGCATAGAGTCCGCCACCGCGGACGTCCCAGACCTTGCGAAACCACTGCCGGAACCAGCCATGCGCCTTACCGGGCAAACCACCGGGCCTCTCAACGGCCTCCCGACCCAGCTCGCCAGCCGCGCGAATGCCTTCGCCCAGCCGGCGACCTAAAGGTTTTTTCCTTGCGGCGTCTGTGTTTTTGTCAGCTTTTGTCAAGCTTGTGTATTTTTGTGCCTTCGAGGGTCAGATTGTACATCAAGCCCTTGGAGCCGAAGATAAAGCCGACGACGGGATCCTTGATGTTCTTCGAGTCGATGGTCTTGCCCGCACCAAGATCGATGAGCGCCACTGAGCCGTCGATGCCGATCTTCCAGCCTTCGCTGTTGCGAAACTTGCCGAGCGATTCTTCGGTCATGAAGACTATGACGATCGTTCGCGCCTGTGCACCTAGCTGCAGGCCCCACGAGCCGCTCGATGTTCGGTAGTAGTCGACATTCTGATTACCGACGCGTAGCGCGCCTTCACCAGTCTCGCCACCGATGACGAAGCCGGCCTTGTATACCTTCGGAAACACGAGATAGCCCTGTGCCTGTGCCAGGAATACTTCTGCACCATTGACGTTTTCTTTGAAACTCTCGATCGCTTCGCTGACGCGCACGTCAAGCTCCGCAGCCGACGCCGCCAGCGCCGTCGATGAGACGCCGAGCGCACCCAAGATGCCCAATACGAATGCAATTTTGATCGTTCTAGTCATAATTCTGTCCTGTTTTGACCCTGGAGTTTGCCAACCCTGCAGGCCTTGCGACGGGCCAATGATAGCCTAATCGATGTCGGCAGGTTACCTGCCGCAGCCTGAATTTTCACTGAACGGCGGCCGTTCGCAAGAAAGTACCAAGCAGGGCCCGAAGCGCGTCGCGAAGCTCGTCCGCGCGGCCTGAATCGTACTCGCGGCTGGACTCGTCCATGTAAGCGCGTTGCGACAGCTCGAGCTGCACGGCATGTACTTTTGCTGCCGGATTACCATAATGACGCGTGATGTAGCCACCCTTGAATCGTCCATTCACGACAACGTCGTAGGGGCTCGCCTCGGCCAAATGCGCGAGCTCGCCGGAAATTTGTGGATCGCAGCTCTGATCGTCGAAAGTGCCGAGATTGAGGACCGGCAACTCACCGTCGAACAGCCGCGGCACCCGACCGGCGATCGAGTGGGCGTCCCAGAGCAGCGCATAGCCGTGCCGCGCTCGTATTTCATCGAGCGCCGTCGCCAGTCGCTCATGATATGGCCGCCAGTATTGCTCGACGCGGTCGGCGACTTCCTGTGTTGCAACAGGTTCATCGTCGACGTACAGCGGATCGCCGGCAAACGTGTATTGCGGGCACAGGCCCGTCGCAACCTGTCCTTCGTACATCGCCGTATCGCTCGACGGTCGATTCAGGTCCACGACATAGCGTGACCACTCGGCCACGATCATCGACGCGCCCAGGTCCGTTGCGAATGCGTAAAGCTCCGCCACATGCCAGTCAGTATCGGGCAGATCACAGCCCTCAGGGGTCATGCGCAGGCGTTGTTCCTCCGGTAGCCGCCGGCCATCGTGCGGTACGCTCACCAGGAGCGGCGAATCACCCGCGTGAAACGCAAAAATATCGCTCATGCACCGAGGCTCGGCAGGACCGACGCCGCATGCCTGGCGAATCTACCTTCATCGATTATCGCGGCGACCTTGGCGATATCGCGTGACAAGGAGCGGTCTTCCGTATAACGCGGCGAAATGTCACGCAACTCCGCGATTGCCTGCTCGAGCGGTGGCGAACTTTTGCCGGGTCGATGGAACTCGACGCCCTGCGCGGCGGCCAGCAGCTCGATGGCGACGATGTCAACCGTGTTACCGAGCATCGTGTGCAGGCGCCGTGCCGCAAATGTCGCCATGCTGACATGGTCTTCCTGGTTAGCAGACGTCGGCAGGCTGTCGACACTCGCAGGATGCGCGAGCGACTTGTTTTCCGATGCAAGCGCGGCCGCCGTGACCTGCGCCATCATGAATCCGCTGTTCAGGCCACCCTCTTCGACCAGGAAAGACGGCAATCCGCTCAGGTGTTCGTCCACGAGTAATGCGATGCGGCGTTCCGACAGAGCACCGATTTCGGCGATCGCCAGTGCGAGATAGTCGGCTGCAAGCGCCACCGGCTCGGCATGGAAGTTACCTCCCGACAGCACCGACTTCGAGTCCGTGAACACCAGCGGATTGTCAGTAACGGCATTTGCCTCAGTCTCGAGTACGCTGCATACATGACGCAGCACGTCGAGGCAGGCGCCGACAACCTGTGGCTGACAACGTATGGAATACGGATCCTGCACATGGTCGCAGCTGACGTGTGATGCGCGAATTTCGCTGTCGCGCATCAACTGCCGCAGTACGCCGGCGACCGCGATTTGCCCGCCGTGGCCACGTACGCTCTGTATGCGCCGATCGAAGGGCGTGTCGCTGCCCTTTACCGCGTCAGCCGACATCGCGCCTGCGACGAGAGCCGCAGCCAATACGTTTTCGGTACGAAATACGGCGGCGAGTGCAAGTGCCGTCGATACCTGCGTGCCATTCAGAAGCGCGAGGCCCTCCTTCGGCGCCAACCTGATCGGCTCGATGCCAGCTTCTTTCAACGCCTCGTCTGCGGGGACGAGCTCGCCGTCGACCCGCGCCTCGCCAACGCCGATCAGCACGCCGGACATGTGTGCGAGTGGCGCGAGATCGCCCGACGCGCCGACGGAGCCTTTCGACGGAATTCGTGGGTAGATGTTGTGATTGATCAACGCACACAGTGCGTCGACGAGTTCGAGTCGGACGCCCGAGAAGCCCTCGGCAAGCGCAATGACTTTCATCAGCATGATGAGCCGAACGATGTCTTCGTCGAGATCATCGCCGACGCCAACCGAGTGCGAGCGCACGAGATTCTCCTGCAGATGCACGAGTTCATCGTCGCTGATGTGCACGCGTGCCAGCTGCCCGAACCCCGTGTTGACGCCATAGACCTGTTCGCCGCTGGCGACGACATCGCCGATGAATTCGCTGGATTCCGCAATCGCGCGGCGCGCGTCGATGCCGAGCGATACCTGCACCGGTTCGCTCCAGGCCTGGCGCAGCTCTCCGAGCGTAACGAGTTGTTTGTCGATCGTCAGCTTCACTACGATCCTCCTGTATCCAGCATCGGCAAATTCAATCCGTTCTCGCGCGCGCACTCGATAGCATCATCGTAGCCGGCATCAGCGTGGCGCATGACGCCGGTGCCCGGGTCGTTCCACAACACGCGTTCGATGCGTTTGTCCGCCGCCTCACTACCATCGCAGACGACGACGAAGCCCGCATGCTGCGCGTAACCCATGCCGACGCCACCACCATGATGGAACGACACCCACGTTGCGCCACTCGCCGTATTCAACAATGCATTCAGCAGCGGCCAGTCGGAGACGGCGTCGGAGCCGTCGCGCATTGCTTCGGTCTCCCGATTGGGACTTGCAACCGAACCGCTATCGAGGTGATCGCGGCCGATGACGACCGGCGCCTTGAGTTCTCCGCTGCGCACCATTTCGTTGAACGCCAGACCCAGACGATGGCGCTGACCCAGGCCGACCCAGCAAATTCGCGCAGGCAGACCCTGGAAGTGAATTTGCTCGGCCGCCGCATCGAGCCAGGCATGAAGATGTGGGTCATCTGGAATCAACTCCTTGACCTTGGCGTCTGTCTTGTAGATATCCTCGGGGTCGCCCGACAGTGCGGCCCAGCGGAACGGGCCGATGCCACGGCAAAAAAGCGGCCGCACATACGCCGGCACGAAGCCGGGAAAATCGAATGCGTTGTCGACGCCCTGGTCGAGTGCCACCTGGCGAATATTGTTGCCGTAGTCAAAGGTCGGGATGCCCGCCTTGTGAAACTCCAGCATTGCCCGGACGTGCACGGCCATCGACTCAACGGCAGCGGCAACCACGGCGTCGGGATCGGACATGCGGCGTTGCAACCATTCTTCGACTGTCCAGCCGATCGGCAGATATCCGTTTGCCGGATCGTGCGCCGAGGTTTGATCCGTCACCGCATCGGGTTTGATACCACGCTTGATGAGCTCGGGCAGAATCTCGGCCGCATTGCCGAGCAGCCCGACCGACAGAGGCTCGCGATCGGCGACCGACTTGTCGATGAGCGCCAGCGCCTCGTCGAGAGTGTCGGCGCGTTTGTCGAGATAACCTGTTTCGAGACGTTTCTCGATTCTGTCTGATTGGCACTCAATGGCGAGCATCGACGCTCCGGCCATCGTTGCGGCCAGCGGTTGCGCGCCACCCATGCCGCCAAGCCCGGCCGTGAGAATCCAGCGTCCCGCCAGGTCGCCACCATAATGTTGACGGCCCATTTCGACGAACGTCTCGTAGGTGCCTTGCACGATGCCCTGGCTGCCGATGTAGATCCATGAACCCGCGGTCATCTGACCGAACATCATGAGGCCTTTCTTGTCCAGCTCGCGAAAGTGCTCCCAGTTGGCCCAGGCCGGCACGAGGTTGGAATTCGCAATCAATACTCGCGGCGCGTCGGCATGGGTGCGAAACACACCGACGGGCTTGCCGGATTGCACGAGCAGGGTTTCATCGTCATCGAGCTTCTTCAGGCAATCGACGATCGCGTCGAATGCGTCCCAATTGCGCGCCGCTTTGCCGATACCACCGTAAACGACGAGATCTTCCGGACGCTCGGCGACCTCCGGGTCGAGGTTGTTCATGAGCATGCGCAATGGCGCTTCGGTCAACCAGCTTTTCGCCTGCAGGTCCGTGCCTGTTGGCGCTTTGACGACGCGTGGTTTGTTCATCGTTGTAAATTCTCCAGTTGCACGACGTCCGCTGGCGTCGATTTTGGCGTTCCGGGGGGTGCGTAGTGTCCGGTCAGTTCGTAGCAACTGCCCGGGTGATGCAATCTCGCGAACGTAACCGGACGGCCGCGCGACCAGGTACGTCGAATAACGACGAGACAGGGCTCGTGTTCGGCCATCTGCAGACGCGCTCGCACGGCGGCATTCGGTTGTTGGGCGCGAACGACCTGCTCGGCTTCCTGCAACGGCGATATCGCCGTCAGGTATGCACTCGGCGTTACGGCGTGGAAATCCTGATCTCCGCACTCGGGGGCGAAGTCTGCAACAACGTGACGATCCTCGACCTGAATCGGCGTGCCGTCCTCGCAATGCACAAGCAGCAGGTGAAACACTTCAACGCCTTGATCTACATGCAACGCTCTCGCGATTTCACCGCGCGCGTGTTGCCTGGAGTTCCTGACGACCTCGCAGGAATGAACGCCTCCGCGCCGCTCGATCTCATCGGCGATGTTGTGTACCTCGAGGACATGCGAGCGCGAACGGAAATCGGACACAAACGTGCCCCGCCCTGCGATGCGCTCGACGTAGCCTTCGTCCGTCAGTTCGCGCAACGCGCGATTAGCGGTCATGCGCGACACGCTCATGCTTGCGACGAGTTCGTTTTCGGATGGCACGCGATCGGTCGGTCGCAGTTCGCCCGACGAAATCCTCGTGATGATGTGGTCCTTGAGCTGCTGGTAGCGCGGCTTTTGCTTTGCAGTCATCGCCCCGCTCCCAGCGTTTTGACGGCCGCACGATAGCTGACGCGGGCAGCGTCACGCTGCTTGTGCTCACCTTCAATAACGCGCCATTCGCCGTGCACCATGACACGCTCTATCGGCAGCCGGTAGCCGGAGAAGACCAGCGCATCGAGACGCGAGTCGTGCCCGTGGCCCGTCAGCATCGGATCGTCGTCATACAAGGCGACGAGATCCGCGGGCGCGCCTTTGCACAATCCTGAGACCGATTGGCCGCTCGCCTGGGCGCCGCCTTCGACCGCACGTTCGAATATCTCGCGTCCGACGTGTGCGCCGCGGAGCGCCGTGATATTGCGTGACTGCGTCGCGAGCCGTTGGCCGTACTCCAGCCAGCGCAGTTCCTCGAACGGATTAATCGAGACATGGCTATCGGAACCGATCGCGATTCTGCCGCCGTGACGCAGGAAACCCGCAAGCGGGAACAACCCGTCGCCGAGATTAGCCTCGGTGCTCGGGCACACGCAGACCACTGCGCCCGACTCCGCCAGCGCTTGCGTCTCCTCGGGATCCATGTGCGTCGCGTGCACCAGACACCACTGTGCGTCAATGTCGAAGTTCTCGAGCAACCAGCGCACCGGGCGCCGCTCGTGGGTTGCCATGCATTGATCGACTTCGCGTTGCTGCTCGGCGATGTGCAGGTGAATCGGGCTATCGTATTCGCGGCCCGCCGCCGCGATTTCGTGCAGCGACAATTCACTAACGGCTCGAAGGCTGTGCGCGCCAATGCCCACACTGAGTGCTGCATTCTGTTGCTCACACGCGCGCGCGTGATGTTCGAGAAATGCCTCGAGACCGAGCGCGAACAATTGCTGCGGACCTTCGGGTTGGGGCTTGTCGAAGCCGGCACGTTCGTAGAGCACCGGGATATAGCAGAGACGAATGCCGGATTGTGCCGCGGCGTCGGCGAGCGCCTCGAACATCGACATTCCGGCCTCACCGCTCGTGGGGTCGCGATGCAAATAATGAAATTCGGCGACCGTCGTATAGCCGCTTTCGAGCATCTCCGTGTAGGCTTGCCACGCAACGTCCCTGAGGAGGCTGGCGTCCATGCGCCCGGCAAGCTCGTACATGCGCTTGCGCCATGTCCAGAAACTGTCGCAGCCCTCGGGCGAGCGCTCCTCGGTGCGCCCGGCAAGCGCACGCTGGAAAGCATGGCTGTGCGCGTTACACAGGCCGGGAATGATGCAGCTCGTCACGACATCGGATTCGGCCGGCGCCTGACCGCCGGACACGTCACTGATGTAGCCGTCGACGAACTGCAGACGAACGTCGTCCGCCCAGCCGGTTGGCAACAGTGCCTTGTGTGCGAATACTGCGGTCATGGTCTTCCTGCCAAGTTGTATATACAGGCTAGTCCATGCTACGGTCCATTGCAATTCCTGGAGGGTTTCATGGCGGACTGGGACCTGCTTTTGACCGATGCCCACGTTGCCACGATGCAGGCCGGCGAGGCGGATTACGGCACGATCGAGAACGGCGCGCTGGCGGTTGCCGGTGGCACCATTGCATGGCTTGGACCGGCTGACCAAATACCCGACAGTGCGGCCGCCGAAACCCGTTCCGTCGGGGGCGGCTGGCTGACGCCCGCACTCATTGACTGCCATTCCCACCTCGTTTTCGGCGGTGACCGCGCGGCCGAGTTCGAGCAACGTCTCGCAGGGGTCAGCTACCAGGAGATCGCCGCCGCCGGTGGCGGCATCCTGTCCACCGTCAATGCGACCCGCGATGCCGACGCAGACCACCTCTACGACGGCGCATTGCACCGATTGCAGATTCTCGCGCGCGAAGGTGTGGCAACCATCGAGATCAAGTCCGGTTACGGACTCGACGTCGCGAGCGAACTCAAGATGCTCGAAGTCGGGCGCAGGCTCGGCGACGCATCCGGGCTTACCGTACGAACGACGTTACTCGCCGCGCACACCGTCCCGCCCGAGTTCAAGAACAACGCGGATGCCTACATTGATCTCATATGCGACGAACTGCTTCCCCAGGTCGTCGATCGTGGCCTTGCCGATGCCGTCGATGCGTACTGCGAGTCGATCGCTTTCGATGCAGTACAGGTCGCAAAACTGTTTCGTCAGGCACAGGCGCTCGGCCTCCCGGTCAAACTGCATGCGGACCAGCTGAGCGATGGCGGTGGTGCGGAACTCGCTGCACACTTCAACGCATTGTCCGCCGATCACCTCGAGTACACATCGGAATCGGGCGTTCGGGCGATGGCCGAGTCCGGCACGGTTGCCGTATTGCTGCCTGGTGCCTACCTGACTCTGAATGAGACACAAAAACCACCGGTCAAAAAGCTACGCAATGCCGGAGTACCTATCGCGCTCGCGACCGATTGCAATCCCGGGACCTCGCCGCTGTGCTCGGTGCAGTTCGCGATGGGTCTCGGCTCTCGTCTGTTCGGACTCACGCCTGAAGAATGCCTGGCAGGCGTCACTCGAGACGCCGCTCGAGCTCTCGGCCTCGGCGACAACCGAGGCACACTCGAGGCCGGCAAGCGGGCCGACATCGCGATCTGGGATCTCGACCATCCCCGCGAGCTGTCGTATTGGCTTGGCGGCAATCCCCTGTCAGACTTGCTGATCGCCGGGCAGTCCGTCAGCCCACCCCACTAACCCTTTCAAAGCACAATCATGAATTCAGCTCTCGTTGCGAAACGGAGTTTTCTGTTAACGCTCGGCCTGTTGACGGCCGTTGCGGCGTTAACGATCGACCTGAGCTTGCCCGCGATACCGGAGATGGTCCGGGCGCTGGCGACCGACTTGCCACAAGGACAACTCATCGTCGGCGCATTCATGCTGGGCATGGCGTTTGGGCAGATTCCGGCGGGGCTCTTTTCCGACCGTCTTGGCCGCTTGCCGGTGCTC
>DAOWGY010000194.1 GCA_030641695.1 Gammaproteobacteria bacterium | reverse complement strand
GACCGCTTCGAGGACATCATCGGCAGCAAGGTACTGGAACCCGGCGATTACCTGGCCGAAAACCTGGATACGCGCCGACCCGTCGCACCTGGAAACACCTTCAGCGCCGTAATCTCGATCGAGGCGCCCGATGCCGAGGCAACCGGTTTCAAGCTCAACGTCTGCTACCGACAGCCCGGCGGGCAATTGCGCTGCGCGATCGATGACTTCAAGTAGGAGCGGTTGTTGGAGCGCTTCTTGAAGCGCGATGCGGCCTTTCGGCCGCTGCGATCGCTCGCGGTTCGAGAACCGCTCCAACGATAGAATGCCGTACATGCAAATCCCGCCGCTAATAATTGGTCCTTATCAACTGTCGAGCCCGTTCGTGCTGGCTCCCATGGCCGGCGTGACCGATAAGCCGTTCCGCAAGCTCTGCCGGCGCTTCGGCGCGGGCATGACGACCTCCGAAATGACGACCGCCGATACCAGCCTCTGGCAGACACCGAAGTCGAAACACCGGCTCGACCTGGACCTCGATGCCGAGCCCGTCGCCGTACAAATCGCTGGTTCCGACCCCGATCAGCTCGCTTCGGCAGCACAAGCCTGCGTCGATCGCGGCGCACAAATAATCGACATCAACATGGGCTGCCCAGCGAAGAAAGTCTGCAAAAGGCTCGCTGGTTCGGCGTTGATGAAAGACGAAAAGCTCGTTGAGCGCATTCTCGGCACGGTCGTAGCCGCCGTTGACGTTCCCGTCACGCTGAAAATCCGAACCGGCTGGGACCCCGAGCATCGCAACGGTCCTGTGATCGCCCGAATTGCCGAAGACGCGGGCATCGCCTCACTCGCCGTTCACGGCCGAACTCGCGCATGTCGATACAAAGGCGAGGCTGAATACGAGACGATTGCGCGTATAAAAGAACAACTGTCGATACCCGTTATTGCCAATGGCGACCTGACCACTCCGGAGAAGTCGCTTGAAGTATTGCGCCTAACTAATGCTGATGGCTTGATGATCGGTCGAGGCGCGCAGGGACGCCCGTGGATCTTCCGCGAACTTAAACTTTTTCTAAGCAACGACACGAAAAAAGTGCCGCTGGATAAAACTGAATTGCGTGATATGATGCTCGGCCACCTGAGCGAATTGCACCGTTTTTACGGCGAAAAGAGAGGCGTTCGGGTGGCTCGAAAGCACCTGACCTGGTATTGCGACAAGCTCGCGAATGCAGACGAGTTTCGTTACCGGGCAGTGCGCGTCGACAGTGCTTCTGAACAACTGTGCCTGATCAAGGATTACTTTGACCGTAACGACGGGGGAGTTTCCTTGGCAGCGTAGTCGGCGGAAGCGTGGGGAGAATGGCTCGACTAGCGGCGAGCCAGTGCACCGGGATTGAGCAACGTGGCCTATAAGAAGCCGAAAAAAATCGAACCACTGAAATCTTCCAAAAGCAAGAAACCTCTCTGCAAGCACACTGAAGACGCACTTAATAATTATTTCGCCAGTCTGAGCGGCGATCGTCCGGGTGATCTTTACGACCTCGTCATGGGCGAAGTCGAACGCCCGCTCTTCAAGGCCGTCATGGATTTCACTGACGGCAATCAAAGCCAGGCAGCCGGTATCCTGGGCATCAACCGGGGCACGCTGCGCAAGAAACTCCGCACTTACTCGCTGATTCACTAGATGTTCAATGTCCGCCGCGCGCTCGTCAGTGTCTCTGACAAGAGCGACCTGATTCCCTTTGTCAAAGGCCTTGCCGATCTCGGCGTGGAGATACTCTCGACCGGTGGCACCGCAAAAATATTGCGGGATGCCGGGATCGACGCCATCGGGGTATCCGACAAGACCGGGTTCCCCGAGATCATGGACGGCCGCGTTAAAACGCTGCACCCGAAAATCCACGGCGGCCTCCTGGGCCGGCGCGGCACGGATGAGGGCGTCATGGACGAGCATGGCATTGAGCCCATAGATCTTCTGTGCGTGAACCTGTATCCGTTCGAAGCGACGATCGCGCGTGAAGACGCGACGATCGACGATGCTATCGAAAACATCGATATCGGCGGCCCGGCGATGATTCGTGCGGCATCGAAAAATCATGACGGCGTAGCCATCGTGGTCGACCCCGACGACTATGACAAGGTATTGGCAGCGCTCAAAGGCGACGGCTTGAGCCTCGACGATCGCCGTCGCCTTGCCGCCAAGGCATTTGCGCACACTGCGAGCTACGACGCGGCAATTGCAAATTTTCTGTCGAAGTACCTGTCGAACGCCCTCGGCGACGAGGCATTGGGCGAGTGCATGCTTTACGCCGGCCGCCTCGTCGACCGCATGCGCTACGGTGAAAACCCGCACCAGGACGCGGCGTTTTACATCGATCAGCAAGCACCGGCGGGATCGCTTGCGACCGCGAAGCAGCTGCAGGGCAAAGCACTCTCTTATAACAACATCGCGGACAGCGATGCGGCTCTCGAGTGCGTGAAGCAGTTCGAGCAGCCTGCGTGTGTGATTGTGAAACACGCAAACCCCTGCGGCGTCGCGGTGGCCGAGAACATCTTCGCGGCTTACGACAAGGCGTTCAAGACAGACCCGACATCGGCGTTCGGCGGCATCATCGCGTTCAACCGACCGCTCGACAAAGCAACGGCCGAAGCGATCATCGAGCGGCAGTTCGTCGAGGTGATCGTGGCTCCGGCGATCGACGTGGACGCGGCCGAAGCTTGCACCGCGAAGAAGAACGTCCGCGTGCTCGAAACCGGCGACTGGGTAGAGGCAACGGTGCCCGGTTTCGACTTCAAGAAAGTTTCGGGCGGTCTGCTCGTGCAGAACACAGATCTCGGCAAGATCACGGCCGATGACCTCAGGGTAGTCACCGAGAAGGCGCCAACATCAGAACAGATTGCAGACATGCTGTTCGCCTGGACTGTTGTGAAATACGTGAAATCGAACGCAATTATTTTCTGTAAAGACGGCACGACCGTCGGCGTCGGTGCCGGCCAGATGAGCCGCGTTTACAGCACCAAAATCGCCGCAATTAAAGCTGCAGACGAAGGTCTGGAGATCAAGGGCTCAGTAATGGCCTCGGACGCGTTTTTCCCGTTCCGTGACGGCATCGATGCAGCGGCCGAGACCGGCATCGCCGCAATCATCCAGCCCGGCGGTTCAATGCGTGACGAGGAAGTGATTCAGGCCGCGAACGAACACAGTTTGGCGATGGTCTTCACGGGCATGCGGCATTTTCGGCATTGATGTATTGTTGGTTTCGGATATTTCTCATCGTCATGGCTCGCTGCGCTGCGCTTTACTTCCGATGAGAAATATCCGAAACCAACAGTTCAACTGAAACAGGGGATTCGGTCGCAGCATGAAGGTTTTGGTGGTTGGGTCAGGTGGGCGCGAGCACGCTCTCGCATGGAAATGTGCCCAAAACGCCGACGAGGTGCTTGTCGCGCCCGGCAATGCTGGGACGGCAAGAGAGCCCGGCGTCCACAACGTGCCGGTGTCAGCCGATGACATCGATGGCCTGCTCGCACTTGCCCAAGACGAGAATATCGGTCTCACCATCGTCGGTCCGGAAGCGCCGCTCGTCGCCGGTATCGTTGACCGTTTCGTAGAAGCCGACCTGCCCTGCTTCGGCCCGAGCGCAGCCGCGGCGCAGCTCGAGGGCTCGAAAGCCTTTACCAAGGATTTTCTGGCACGGCACCACGTTCCGACGGCCGCGTACAAGAACTTCGCCGACCTCGATGCAGCACTTGCCTACATCCGGGAACAGGGCGCGCCTATTGTTATCAAGGCCGATGGCCTCGCAGCAGGCAAAGGTGTGATCGTTGCAATGACGCTCGAGGAAGCGGAACGCGCGGCAACGGACATGCTCTCAGGCAATAAGTTCGGGGATGCCGGGGCGAGAATTGTCGTCGAGGAATTTCTCGATGGCGAGGAAGCGAGTTTCATCGTCATCACGGACGGCGAGACGATCCTGCCGCTCGCGACCTCGCAGGATCACAAAGCCCGCGACGAGGGCGACGTTGGTCCGAACACGGGCGGCATGGGTGCCTACTCTCCCGCCCCGGTCGTTACACCCGAAATCGAAACACGCGTTCTGAACGAGGTGATCGGCCCGACGCTCAAGGGCATGATGATCGATGGGGCGCCGTACCTCGGCTTCCTGTATGCCGGGCTCATGATCATGGCCGACGGCACGCCGAAGGTCATCGAGTTCAACTGCCGCATGGGCGACCCGGAGACGCAACCAATCCTGGTGCGGCTGAAATCCGACCTCGTCGCCATCTGCCTGGCGACACTCAACGGCACGTTGAGTGACATTACCGCCGAATGGGATGAGCGTGCGGCGCTCGGTGTCGTGATGGCCGCCGGCGGATACCCGGAGAACTACGCCAGGGGCAAGCGCATTGCAGGTCTCGACGAGGCCGATGGCGAGGCGCAGAAAGTCTTCCACGCTGGCACGACCGAGGACGGTGACGACGTCGTCACGAGTGGTGGCCGCGTGTTATGCGTCGTCGGGCTCGGTGACAGTGTCGCGAAAGCGGCTGATCGAGCCTACGAGGCCGTCGACAAGATCTGTTGGGAAGACGTCTATCTGCGCCGCGATATCGGCCATCGCGCCATCGCTCGAGAGAGGGCGTAGTCGAGCCGTGCTAACCGCAGCGGAGGCAACGAATGCCATTCAGGCCGCAATGCAGGCCTGTGACACGGAAAGCGTGTCACTCGACGACGCCATCGGTCGAATCCTGCGGCAGAGCGTTCATGCCGAGCGCGACCAACCACCTTTCGACCGCGTCATGATGGACGGCATCGCGATTCGCTTTGAAGATTTCGATAGCGGCACTCGTGCATTTCCGATCCAGTCGACGCAACACGCCGGCGATCCGGCGCAAACGCTAGCCGCGGGCAAAGCGATCGAAATCATGACGGGTGCATCGCTCCCCGACGGTGCCAACTGCATCGTGCCCGTCGAGCGCATATCCGTGACTGATGATGTTGCAGAAATCGAAGCCGATTACGAATCCGCAGCGAGGCAATTCATCCATGCCCGCGGCTCCGATCACAGTGAAGGTACCGAACTCCTGAGGCCTGGGCTACGCATATCCCCGATGGATATCGCGATCATCGCATCGGCAGGCCTGCCCGAGATAGAGGTCAGTCAGTCACCAACGATCCGCGTGATATCGACAGGCAACGAACTCGTCGCTGCAGGCGACAACATCGAGCCGCATCAGATTCGTATGTCGAACGGGCCGGCGGTAATCGCCATGCTCAATCAACACAGCTATACGGACTGTAGGCACGATCACATCGTCGACGATCGCGACCTGCTCAAAGAGCACATTCAATATCATCTTGAAAGTGCCAACGTAGTGATACTGAGTGGTGGCGTCTCGATGGGCAAGGCGGATTTCGTGCCGCAGGTGCTGGCCGACCTCGGCGTAGAAGTTGTGTTTCACAAGATTTCGCAGCGGCCCGGGAAGCCGATGTGGTTCGGCATAGGCCCGAATAAGCAGGCCGTTTTTGCGCTGCCGGGCAATCCTGTATCGACGCTGGTTTGTTGCCGGCAGTACGTCATCCCGGCGCTCGCAAAAGCATCGGCCACCACGCCAAAGAACCCCGAGTTCGCGACGCTGACTCAGGATGTGACGTTCCGCCCACAGCTAACCTGCTTCCTGCCGACCAAGCTCGTATCCAATGCAGCGGGAACAGTGCTCGCAATGCCGGTGCACACGAATACTTCTGGTGACTTCGCGTCGTTGACGGGGACCGATGGTTACCTGGAACTCGAGCTGGAAGAAACGCACTTCAAGACCGGCACGACCGTGCCGTTGCATCGTTGGTGAGCGCGATTACCCGCCACTAGCCCGAGTCGTATCTGTCTCGGCTATGCACGCGCTTCCACATTTGCATTCGCAACAGCCGCGCCAGATACTGAATACAAGTAAGCTAGACATTAGGCAACATGAACGAAAGCCTCGAATCGCTACTACCGATTCTGCTTCCTAGGGCCATACATTGGGCCAAGCATCAGTCCCAAAACATCCTCGAAACAGGTAACGCACTTT
>DAOWGY010000118.1 GCA_030641695.1 Gammaproteobacteria bacterium | reverse complement strand
GTTGTTTGCGCCGTCTCTGCCGCTGATTCTTTACGGTGTCATCGCCGAGGTTTCGATCGACAATCTGTTTCTCGCCGGTATCCTCCCGGGACTCCTGATGCTGGCGATGTTGTCGGGTTGGAGCATGTGGGTAAGCCGCCGTAGCCGCAAGGTAGTGCACGAGTTTTCGTTCCGGGAAATGGGCGCCGCACTCCTCGATTCGATTTGGGAGATTCCACTACCGTTTGTCGTACTCGGTGGAATTTACTCGGGGTTCCTGGCGGTTTCCGAGGCTGCCGCCGTAACGGCCCTCTATGTGTTCTTCGTCGAGGTCATCGTACGTCGGGAGATTCGCTTCGGCGATATTCCGCGTGTCATTCGAGAGTCCATGGTACTGGTTGGCGGAATCCTGATTATTCTTGGCGTTTCACTTGCATCAACCAACTATATGATCGCTGCGGGCATCCCACAGCAGTTGCTCGAGTTCGTGGCAGGGTTCGTATCCAGCCAGGTCTCTTTCCTGATTCTGTTGCTCGTGTTCCTGCTGATCCTCGGGGCGATCCTGGATATCTTCTCGGCGATCGTACTCGTCGTGCCGTTGATATTGCCGATCGCTGCCGGTTATGAGATCAATGAAGTGCACCTCGGGATCGTATTTCTTGCTGCGATGCAGCTGGGTTACATGACGCCGCCGGTCGGACTGAATCTGTTTATCGCGAGCTACCGTTTCGAAAAGCCGATCATGCACGTGTACTCGGCAACATTTCCGTTCCTGGTTATCCTGATGCTGTCCGTCCTCGTGATAACGTTCTGGCCGGGTCTTTCACTGTGGCTGGTGCCGGATTAGCCCCGCTGGAGCCACGAGCGCGCACGGCGTACACTGCGTGACGGTGTCGAATCCGCACAAAACCGGCACCAGGAGATTTGAAAACATATGAACAAGCGTAATCCATTCGTCAGAGTGCTGGCCGCGATCTGGGGTGGCGTGGACGGCATTCGCAAAGTGCTGCACCTCCTGCTGCTGTTATTTATCTTCGCGGTCTTCATTGGGGCGATTTCCGGATCGGCGCCCATGCTGCCGGACCGAGCCGCCCTGTTGATACAGCCCGCCGGCGCAATCGTCGAAGAGCTGCAGGGCGACCCTTACGATCGTGCACTCGAAGAGTTGCTGGGCGAAGAGCGCCCGCAGACGTTGTTGCAGGACATCGTGGACGCGCTCGAATACGCGAAGGACGATGACCGTATCGAAGCCGTGCACCTGGAACTCAGCGCAATGCGCGGTGGGGGGCTCAGCAAGCTGCGGCGCATTGCGGATGCCATCGAGGACTTCAAAACCTCAGGGAAACCCGTCGTCGCGAGTGCCGACTTCCTGACCCAGCAGGGCTACTTCCTGGCCGCGCATGCGGATGAAGTATACGTACACCCGGAGGGTGGACTGTTGCTGCAAGGCTATGGTCGTTTTCGAACCTACTTCAAGGACGCGATCGACATGCTCAAACTCGACTGGAACATCTTCCGCGTCGGGACTCATAAGTCGTTCGTCGAACCGTTCGAGCGCATGAGCATGTCGGACGCCGACAGGGAGGCAACGCAGCACTTGATCGATCAGTTGTGGTCCACCTATCGTGAAGATGTCGCACTCGCGCGCGGGCTTGAGGTTGCGGACGTTGACGACTTTGCGAATAATTTTGTGCAGTACGTAGCCGATGCAGAGGGCGACCTGGCCGCCGCCGCGCTCGATCATGGGCTGGTCGACGGGTTGCTCACGCGTACGGCGTTGCGAGATTTGATGATCGATTACGTCGGTGAGGATGAAAACTCGGAAGCCGATTACAGTGCGATCGACATGGGTGACTACATGTCGCAGATGCACATGCTGCAGGGTGATAAGTCAGCCGATGAAAACGTCGCGATCATCGTTGCATCGGGTGCAATTTCGTCCGGTTCGAAATCACCCGGGTCGATCGGTGCGGATTCGACAGGCGCCTTGTTGCGTCGTGCGCGCAACGATGAATCGGTCAAGGCCGTCGTGCTGCGCGTCGACAGCCCTGGCGGCAGTGCTTTCGCTTCGGAGGTCATTGCGCACGAGATAGCGGCGTTGCAGGAGTCCGGTAAACCCGTCGTCGCGTCGATGAGCAGTGTGGCGGCGTCAGGAGGATACTGGATATCCGTGGGCGCTGACCGTGTCTTCGCGAATCCGTCGACGATAACCGGCTCGATCGGTATTATCGGTATGTTCCCGACCTATCAGCGCACTGTGGCGCAGTTCGGCATTACTACAGACGGTATAGGGTCAACACC
>DAOWGY010000105.1 GCA_030641695.1 Gammaproteobacteria bacterium | reverse complement strand
GTCGCATCGATGATGTTTCCTGCCGCGAGCACCGTGGCACAGGAGACTGAATCGAGTCGCGCGATTGCCATCGTTGTCCATAAAAACACCGAGATCGACGATCTTTCGCTTCATGAACTGCGAAATATTTTCCTCGCGAATCAGCAGTTCTGGCCGGACCGGACGCGTATCATCTTGCTTGTTCGCGCTCCGAAATCTGAAGAACGTGATTTCGTGCTCGACACCATTTACCAAATGGATGAAGCGCAATTCCGGCAATACTGGATCGCCAAGATGTTCCGGGCTGAGGTTCCCCGGGGACCCAAGATCGTGTTCAGTACCGACATGATGCTGGACCTGGTTGTTGCGATTCCGGGCTCGATTTCCTTCATCAATGCGGACGACGCGACCGAAGACGTTCGGGTTGTCAGGATAGACGGCAAGTTGCCCGCCGACGCTGGTTATCCGCTGAAGTAGCTCGTCTTTCGATGTGCCTGGCATTCGTTTTTTGTCGCGCACCTGCGTAGTTCTACGAATAAACCCCGCGGCCTAAATCGGCTAGAAATACACTGGGAAAGCGCGTATTTCGCGCGATCGGGAGTAGAACGATGACAGGACGTAACCCCATTGAAACCCTCGCGCACCTGCGCCATGAATTCGGCGAACACGGTGGCGTCAACATGTCCATCGAGGCGAGTTCCACGTTCACGGTAATCGAACCGGGAACGATGCCCGAGATGTTCCAGGGCCTGAAAGGTCATGATGCCGGTTGTTATCTCTACGGCAGGCATTTCAATCCGACCGTCTACAACCTGAGCTTGCAACTCGCCGCCCTCGAAGGTACGCAAGCCGCGTACTGCACGGCAAGCGGCATGGGAGCAATCACGTCGGCCGTGCTCGCACTCTGTAATGCCGACGATCATATTGTTGCGTCGACCGCCGTTTACGGTGGCACCTACGCATTTATGCACGACTTCCTATCCGCGAAAGCCGGCATTTCGACGACCTTTGTCGACATCACCGATCTGGACGCTGTCCGTGCTGCGATGACCGAGAAGACGAAACTCATCTATACCGAAAGCGTGTCCAATCCCACGCTTCGCGTTGCCAACATTCCGAAGCTTGCCGACATCGCGCACGAGGCGGGCGTGCCGCTCGTCGTCGACAACACGTTCAGCCCGCTGATCCTGAGCCCGGTCGCGCTTGGCGCGGACATCGTCGTGCACAGCATTACGAAGTTCATCAGCGGCATGTCCGACATCATCGCGGGCGCGGTGTGTGGCAGCAATGAGTTCATCGAGTCGCTGATGGATCTGCACGTCGGGCCACTGATGTTGCTCGGCCCGACGATGGATCCGAAAATTGCATCGAAGGTCAGCCTGCGCATACCGCACTTGCCGATTCGCATGGCGGCGCACGGCGAGCGCACATTGGCGCTTGCTGAGAGATTGGACGATATCGGCGCAAAAGTTTGCTATCCGGGCCTCGCCCATCACCCGGACCGCGCGTTGTTCGATGAACTGCGCTGCCCGGACTATGGCTATGGTGGCGTGATGACCGTGGACATGGGTGATGAGGAGACCGCCAATGCGCTCATGAGCACGCTACAGAACAAGTACCGTTTCGGCTTCATAGCGGTGAGCCTCGGCTACTTCGACACGCTGATGACCTGTTCCGGTTCGAGCACCTCGAGTGAGTTGACAGATTCAGACAAGTCCATGGCGGGCATCAGTCCGGGACTCGTTCGATTGTCGGTCGGCTATACCGGCACGCTGGAGCAGCGCTGGCGGCAATTGAAGAGCGCGTACGAGGACATCGGTACGGGGTCAGCTTTCGCCAGGGCTGTCTGAGCGTTTATTCGAGGATGTCCGTATCCAGCCCGACCGGATCGATATTCTCGACGTCCGGCGCGGGTTCCCAGGCACGGAAGAGGAAGTCCCGGGTGGAGCCATGGCGGGCGAGCAGTAGCAGGGCGTCTTCGCATTCCGGGCCATGCATGGCCACCTCGATCATGTAAATGGGCTTTTCGTCGGTACCGAGTTTGCGGAACGAGTGCTGCGCTATTCTGCAATCGTAAGCGGCCGCAACGCCTGAAATCAGGTCGCTTGCCGACTGTCGGGCGAGTGCCTCGTCGAGATCGAACGGCTCCGGCGGCGAGTCTTCCGCGAGGCAAGACAGGGTAATAAGGAGTATTACTGCGGCGGATGACGTTTTTCGAAGCATCATGAAACCCGACGTTGAGTATAGTGTCTGACCGAATTGCTACGGCAAGTTCGCGCGCCGCGCGCTTTTCGACGAATTTCTGCAAAAATCATTCAAAGTGTTGCGATTTGCGCCAATACTGGCTCGATTTGCAGCGAACGTGATGAAAATCAGGAGCCCCACGTGGATCGAAAGAGATTGATTACAGCAGTGTTGCTGCTGTGCATGACGATGTTTGCCGCTGTTGCCGACGATGACGTCGCCACGCAGGTCAATATCCCCTACGAGATGTTCCGGTTGGATAACGGCCTCACGGTCATCGTGCACACGGATCGCTCGACGCCCACTGTATTTGTCGGCATGTGGTATGGCGTGGGCTCGAAGGATGAGCCGGAAGGCAAGACCGGGTTTGCGCACCTGTTCGAGCACCTGATGTTCCAGGGCACCGAGAACCGAGAGGGCGAGTACTTCTCGCCTTTTACCGACGCCGGTGCGACGGGCATGAATGGAACGACGTCGGAAGATCGCACCAATTACTTCGCAACGGTACCCACCGGCGCGCTCGACATGGCGCTGTGGATGGAGAGCGATCGCATGAGCTACTTGCTCGGTGCCGTTACGCAAGAAGCGCTCGATGAGCAACGCGGTGTCGTGCAAAACGAAAAACGCCAGGGCGAAAATCGTCCGTACGCAAAGATGAGCGATCGTATGCGTGCCGGCCTGTATCCGGTCGATCACCCGTATCGTCATTCAATCATAGGCTCCATGGAAGACCTCGATAACGCGTCGCTCGATGACGTGCACGAGTGGTTCAACACCTATTACGGCGCGTCGAATGTCGTGTTGGTGCTGGCCGGCGATGTCGACGTCGAAACTGCGAGGGAAAAAGTGACGCACTACTTCAGCGAGGCGCCGTCCGGCGTGCCGCTGGTGCATCCGAAGAAATGGATCCCCGATCTCACGGAGAACAGAAAGGAAAGCATGTATGACCGTGTGGGTCAGATGCGCATCGCTCGTGTGTGGGCGCTACCGGGTTTGAACAATCGCGACACTACGCTGATGTACCTCGTCAACTAGTCGCTGGTCGGCAATAAGAACTCGC
>DAOWGY010000343.1 GCA_030641695.1 Gammaproteobacteria bacterium | reverse complement strand
GCAGGCCCGCCTGCAACAGTGTACTGAGTGAGAGAGTGACATCGCCGATTTGCTCTTCGGTAACGCGTTGCCGACGCAGCTGGATCTTGCGCCTGGCTTTGTTTTTGGCAAGCGACTCATCGACACGTATGGGTACGTGGCCCAGCGACTGCAGTTGTTCGATGACGTGGGCGCGAGTCGAGCCCGAGAGTACACCGTCGACAATTTCGCCGCTCGTAGTTGCCGCCTTGTACTGGAAGGTCGCCATGCTCAGGCTCCGCTGCTCTTCGTAGGCGGCTCGGGCGTGACACGCAGGACCTCTTCGATCGTGGTCAACCCGGCAACGGCTTTCTGCAGGCCGTCATCGCGCATCGAGATCATGCCTTGCTCTATCGCAAGGCACGCAATGTCGCCGACGTCGCAGCGTTTCAGGACGAGTTCCCGGATCTCGTTGGACATCATCAGGATCTCGAGGATCGCGAGTCGTCCGGAGTAACCGGTGTCGCCACAGCTGTCGCAGCCAACGGAACGGTACAGCGTAATTTTCTTGTCGTCCGAGTAGCGGTCCAACCCCCAGCGTGCGACGACTTCGTCTATTGGCGTATACGCCTCACGACACTCGGTGCAGAGCGTGCGTACGAGTCGCTGCGCCTGGATCGCTGTCACCGCCGACGTCAGCAGGTAGTCCTGCACGCCCATGTCCAAGAGGCGCATGACACTGCCGGCGGCGTCGTTGGTGTGCAGCGTCGATAACACCAGGTGGCCGGTGAGAGCCGATTGCACGGCGATCTGCGCGGTCTCGGTATCGCGCATCTCGCCGATCATGATGACGTCGGGATCCTGCCTGACGATCGATCGCAGGGCGTTGCCAAAGGTGAGACCAATCTGAGGTTTCACCTGCATCTGATTGATTCCTCGAATGTTATATTCAACCGGATCTTCGACCGTAATGATCATGCGCTGCGGCTGGTTGAGGTGCTTGAGCGCCGCGTAAAGTGTCGTCGATTTGCCGCTGCCGGTCGGGCCCGTCACCAAAAGAATCCCGTGTGGCGTCGCGAGGACGTCGCGCATCGTCTTCTCTTGCGCTTCGTTGAAGCCGAGCGAGCCGAAATCCATCGCGACTGCGTCGCGCTGCAGCAGGCGCATGACGACGCTCTCGCCGTACATCGTCGGCACGGTCGACACGCGCAGGTCGTATTCAACGCCCCGAACACGTTGTTTGAAACGCCCGTCCTGCGCCAGTCGCCGTTCGGCGATATTCAGGTTTGCCATGATCTTGACGCGCGAGATCACAGCCGCCGTCGATTGTATGGGCGGCGATTCCACTTCGCGCAACAGCCCGTCGACGCGGTAGCGAACTTTCAGCTGGTCCTCGAAGGGCTCGATGTGAATGTCTGATGCGCCGCACTCGGCGGCCTTGTGAATGAGTTGGTTGACGAGTTTGATGACGGGTGCTTCGCCCGCGAGTTCTTTCAACTGCTCGACGTCGTCGAGGTACTGCGCTGCGACCGCGTCCGTGTCGGCAGAACCGAAGGCCTTGCTTTCGCCGTCATACAGCTGATCGAGCGCAAACTCGATCTCGGAAGGAATGCCCAGGCGTGGCACCAGGTTCTTGCCACTGCAGAGTTTAAGCGCATCCACGACGTACTCGTCGAGCGGATCGGCCATGACGACAGTAAGGTCGTCATCGTCTTCGTCGAAAATCAGGGTCTTGTTCTTCTTCAGGAAGCGTTGTGCGATTTCGCCGTTGCCCGGAACTTCGTCTGGGTAGTCGACCTTGTCAATGAGATCGAGGCCTAGCTGGCCGGCGAGGCTCTCGGCGACATCTCTTTCCGAGACGAGCCCCAGCTTGACGAGGATGGATCCGATGCGCTCCCAGTCTTCCTGCTCACGCTGCAAACGCAATGACCGGTCGACGTCGAATGATTCGAGTTTTCCAGCGTCAACGAGCAGTCCGCACAGGGGCGGCTGCTCTGGAGTGCCTACGGCAACGAGTCGCGCAGGCCCGATTGTTACTGCGGCTGTGGGTTTCATCGGGCGCCACTTCTTGGTTTTTTCGATGTTGCAGAAATGCTAGCGAGTGCCGGTCATCGCGTGACCCGCCAAGAGAACTGATCGGGACTAGACTTAATGTATAGATTTAGAAGGAAAAACCTGATCGAAAGTGGGGTGTAAGAGCCTTGGCGAGCACGTAATCTTGGGGAGACTGAACGTAGCCCATGATTATGAGAAATTCCGCGTATTGCATCATCCAGCTGGTCATTGCCCTGGCAATGGCTTCCTG
>DAOWGY010000167.1 GCA_030641695.1 Gammaproteobacteria bacterium | reverse complement strand
GACGTCGAATAGCTGTCCGCTGTCGCCTGACTATAAACCCACTTGCAGCTCAGTATCTGTCACGGCTCGGGTGCAAGTGCAGCGCTGTGTTAGGCGGCATCTGATAGCTTGGCTAATCTAAAGACAGCCAAGCGGAAACGCCTGAAAGTACCCCTGCCAAAGAAAGAAGAACGAGGATTGTAATCTTGAGTCTTTCGCTTCGCTTGTACGATTGCTCCACATCGGCAATGATGCGCTCCGCAGAGCCATTGAATTTGCCAAAGCGATTCAAGGTAATTTTCTGCGCACTACCTACTTTTACGAAGTAGTCGGTATGCTTCCGGAACAATTTCTCGACGCGCTTTGGCGCGATTGAAACTCGAGGCGCAAGAGTCTCTAATTCAATACCCGACCTTCCCGAAGGTGCGACAGCGTGCACTAGGGTTAACACATCGTCTGCCTCTTTGCGATCTGCTATCACCGTTGCACGTCTCCCGGTGCCGCCTAACTATTAATTAGTTTCAGTAACCGCTCACAGCATGAATATCACTGCCCAACCGCGAACTTGGCCAGGTAGCCGGTGAGCGGTGCGAGGTAATTGCCCATCGCGTAGCCGAGCAGCGCCATCAGGATGGACACAGGAACGAGGCTCGGCTTGTGATGGGCTGCTACGATTGGTGCCGATGCGGCAGCACCGATGTTTGCAGCCGATGCAATGGCGACACTGTGGACGTCGACGCGAAATATCCATGCGCCGGCAAGACAGAACGCGCCATGGATGAAGATCCATATGAAAGCGCCGAGCAGGAACGCGGGTGCCTGCGCAAGCCCGGCGACTTCGGCGCGCGCACCGATGCCGGCGACGAAAATGTAGACCAGCGCGGTGCCCATTGCCGTGGAGTTGGGGAGCTTCGATATCGGTGTCACCGACAACAGCAATGCCATCGTCGTGACGAGCAGGATGCGTGTCGTGGATTCGCCGAACACAGGCGCAAGCGTCTCGACATTGGCTCCGATCCACGTCGAGATTACCGGGGCAAGCGATATGCCGATCCAGGAAACGCCAACGACGATGGCCGTCAGGAATATGTACTGTGGCATCGTCGGCGGGTGTTCTTCTTCGACGTGGAATTCTGCCGCTGCCTCCATCGCCGCCAGTCTTTCCGGCGGTACACGGGCCCACTTGTTGAAGCGATCGGCAAAGTTGCGTGACATGAGCAGTAACGGCAGCCAGACGATGTAGACGGCGTTGTCGGCAATGACGGCAAGTCCGAACAACTCGTTCGACGTTCCCAACATTTCCTTGGTTGCGGCCATGTTTGCCGTGCCGCCGATCCAGCTACCGGCGAGCGCCCCGACGCCTTTCCAGGCGTCCTCGGACAGCCAACGATGCACGATCATGTAGGAGACGACTGCACCGACCATAACGCCTACGGTACCCATCAACATGACAAGCACACCTTTGCCCATGATGCGTATCACGGCCGGCACGTCGACCTTGATCAACATCAAAACAATGAAGGCGGGCAAGGCGAATTTGGTCAGGCCGCTGTAAATTATCGACTCGTTCGGCATGAGGGTGGTGCCGCCAATGTCGACATTGCTCATGATGACCGGCGTGACATAGATAAACAGCAGCGGTGGCACGTACTGGAACATCTTCGCACCGGTTGCCTGTTCGAGGTAGAAGAAGAACGCGGCGACGGCGCAAAGTATGGCGAGCACGCCGATAGGTGAGGTGATCAGGGCAGCCGATTCATGCATCGATGCGGGTGTCCGACAGGCAACAAAGCGCCCGAGTATAAAGCATCGGGCGGCGGGCAGTTGTCGGATCAGGAAAAGCTGAGTTGAGCGGCGTGGTCCTTGCGCGTGGCGTCGTCGGTCATTGCGGCCGACTGTACGGTCATCCAGACGGCATCCCAGTCTTCGACCTTGCTCGGGCCGAACACGAACTTGGCGATAAAGCTCTCGAGTTGACCGACACGAATGACGTTCTTGGGCGGTGCCGAGGTGAACTCGACGGAGCCTGTGAAGATGACGAGATTGGCCACCGGAACTTCGGGTACGATTTTCTGCAGTGCGCGCGTCCGGCCTTCATTCTGGATCAACGGATTCAGAAAGCGACGGCGCGTCACGCCATCGACATTGGTCCACTGCGGTTCATCGTCCTCGCCGAAAACGATGCCGTTGTAATGTTTGGTCTGGATACAGAGGATTCCGCCGGCAGTCATGATGGCGTGATCGATCCTGGCGATACCACCGTAAGCGCCGGGTAGCATGAAGTCGTGCAGCACGTCTTTAGTACGGGCCTCGAGCGCGCGACGAATCCGGACTTCGCCGAGTCGGGCGACGAGGAAGTGCGCGACCTGGGTGGCAGCCTTGCGGAATATCAGTGTCAGCAGCAGTGCGCCGGCGATCGTAAACATGAACATCGCGGGACCCACGCTCGTAATGCCGGTTACGGCCGCGGTTTCGGCGGCCACGGCGGGCAGCGCGATGAGCGGTAAACTCGACAGGACGGTTCTGAAAAGCATGAGCATTGGCTGAGAATAGGCCCGTTCGGCGGTCAAGTTAACGTAACACGTCACGTTTTCGTGAATGTCCGGTCCCGGGGTAGGCGAGATAGTAGCCGTCGATTTCCGCCACCTGGATAGGTGTTCGATACACGGCGCTTAGCAGGTCGGCCGTCAGCACCGACGATTTCGGTCCATCGGCCGCGATCCTGCCCTCGTCGAGGACGATTACACGGTCGACTTCGGGCGGAATCTCGTTGAGGTGGTGCGTGACGATCACAATGTTGCGCCCTCCTGCTGCAAGCTCACGAACGCGGCCCAGGTAGTCGAAGCTGGCCGCGAAATCGAGACCGGACGTCGGCTCGTCAAGAATCAGTGTATCCGGTCGATGCACGAGTGCGCGGCCGAGCAGGCAGCGGCGCTGCTGCCCGGTGGACATCGACTTCAACGGCGTGTCGGCAAGTGCCTCAATGCCGAGTGTTGCCAACGTGGCCCGGGCTGCTGCGAGCTGTTCGTCGCTGATTTGGCGCCCGAGCAAGCCATGTACGCCGATGCTCGACAGGTAGCCGGACACGACGACTTCGAGTGCTGTCGTCGTCGGCCGGTAACGCTGATGCAGGTCGTGTGACACGATCCCGATATGTTCGCGCAGCTGCCACACGTTCCAGCGTTCGCGGCCGAGGATGCGAATCCAGGAATCGTCCTGTACGACCGGGTACAACTCGCGAATGATCGTCTTCAGCAGTGTCGTCTTGCCCGAGCCGTTCGGCCCCAGGATGGCGACGCGCTCGTGCTGTGCAATGGTCAGCGTGAGTTTGTCGAAGACGCGCGTTGAGCCACGCCAGATGGTCGCGTTATGGATATCGATGAGGGCCGGTTCGGACACAGTGAAGGCTGTCAGAGTTCCTGCGTAAGGCTCAACGGTTTCCAGTCCTTATAGGCCTCGTAGGCCGGCGGCTGGCCGGAATCCTGCAAGGTCTCCAGGATTCCGGCCAGCCATTGGAACCACTCGAACGCGGCTGGGTTATCAATATCGGCACGAATCTCGGTAATCCAGATCTCCAGCTTGCGCCACAACAGGATTGTAATGTCGCCCATGAGATTCTTGACGACGGCTGATGGCACGATGCGCTGATACATCATGACGCCAATGTTCTCCATCGTCGTGCTGATGATCATCGCGCAGTTCTCCGCGTCTGACGAATGCGCGCGAATTCCGGCCACATCAAGACCATCCGGTAACCGCAATACCTCCCGGTAAGCTTTCGAAAACTGTGGACTGCCGAAGAATCGAAACAGTTCGATCGCGGCGAGTTCGCGGCGTTGCTGGCGCAGATGCCGCATTTGTACGATCGCAAAGAAAATACCGACGACGACGACGGCGGCACCAATGATTTCGGCCATGTCGGCAAGACGGGACAGGTCATCCATTTGTTGCTCCTCGTAAAGTTGGGCGCAGTCTACTGGACATCGGCGGACGCTGTCAGGCGGCCTGCAGCTTCCAACTTCCGCGCCGGAACGTCATCACGGACAGCACCGTCAGCAGGGACTCTGCGGCGACGATCGCGCAAAACACGCCATTCGGTCCCCACGACAGCGGTTCCGCGAGCCACCAGGCGAGTGGGATCTGCACCAGCCAGAAACACAGCAGGTTCAACGTCGAAGGCGTAGCCGTGTCACCCGCGCCGTTCAGCGACTGGACCATGACCATGCCGACCGCATACATGGGGTAGCCGATACCGAGGATACGGATACAACTCGTTCCATATCGCAGCACATCGGGATCGGTCGAAAATAGCG
>DAOWGY010000304.1 GCA_030641695.1 Gammaproteobacteria bacterium | reverse complement strand
CCGAACCAGTCGACGACCGCGGCTGCGACGTCGACGGGTGACAAACCCTTCGTCAGTACGGCGACCTGGTTACGAAATTCGTGATCGATGTTGCGTGCCGTCTCCGCCGGCAGCAATCGCGTCTTCCCGGATTCCTCAGTCATCGTCCTTCCCTGATTTCGAATTCGTAAAGGCCTTTTGCATCGATACCCAGGCCTCCATGTTTTGAGCAGCCATTTCCGTCAGTGCAGCGAACGGGCCTCCCTCGAGCATGCCCTGCATCTTCTCCTCAAGGCCCTGCTGCTGTTGCAGGAAGGCCTCGAAACTCTGCTGCAGGTACGCGCCGAACATACCCTGCATCGGATGCTCGTAAAAGCGGATGATCTGCGTCAGCATCTGGTCGCTCAGTACCGGGCGCCCGCCGCGTTCCTGCTCCGCAACGAGTTGCAGAAGCACGCCGCGCGTAATGTCTTCCCCGCTTGCGTCGTCAACGACGCGGACGTCAGTACCAGCGGCGATGAGCTTGCGCACGTCCGCCTGGTTGATGTGCTTGCTGGTTTCCGTGTCGTAGAGCCGCCGGTTAGCGTACTTGCGAATAATGCGGGTTTCAGCCATCACGAGCCCTGCCTGTGTCTGTTGTTGCAACGCAGCATATTAGCAGTGGCCGGTCGCCGTTTACAGGTCCCGGCCGGCATCCTCCGTGTCATTGACGTCGGCCACGTAAACCAGTGCCTGACCTTCGCACACGCGCCGCCCGTCCGCCGTGTCGCAAGTGGTCAGCAGATTGACGAGGTGTTTCTCGGGACGCAGGCGTGTGATCTCGACACGCGCGCGCAGCTGATCTCCGACTTTCGCCGAGCCGACGAAATCGTCTTCCTGCTTGAGATAGTTCGTTCCCTGCCCTGGCAGCCGGACGCCCAGAAGATAGGAGAACAACGCATTGACGAGCGGCTCCGGCAGCGCGTCACCGGCCGGGCGATGCCCGCCCAGCGCGACGTAATCTTCAACGTCGCTGGCCGAGTAGCTCCGCGTGACCTCGGCGGACTGGCCGAGCGCAAGACTCATGCCTGTTGCCCCGCCTTGCGCATCGTTGCTTCGCCGGCGCAGGTGATCGTACCGTCTTCGATGCGCTCACAGCTGATCTCTGCGACGACCTGCCTGCCGTCGTCGGATTTCACGAGCGCTGCGAATCGCATCGGCTCATCGGTAAACGTCGGCGCCGGGAACATCAGTGTCTGCGACACCTGAGTCGAGCCGGGGACCAGCTCGTCGAGAAGACCTCGCAGTACCGTGCTGAGGAGCATTCCGTGCGATACGGTTCGACCAAATCGCGTCTTCGCCGAAAACACGGGATCGACATGAATCGGATTGTCGTCGCCCGACAGACTCGCGAATGCATCGAAGTCGGCCTGCGTCAGTTCGAGTTCGACCACGACGGTATCTCGCCTGATCGTCATGCGGAGTCCTCTGTCTGCAACAGGTGCTTCTGAACCTTACCGGCCGCCGTACGTGGAAACTCCGCTATGGCGACGAATTGCTTCGGTACCTTGTATGCGGCCAGATGCTCGCGGCAATACGAAGTGATATCCGCGTCAGCGGGGATATCGTGGCCAGGTTGCGCCATCAGGTACGCACACCCGACTTCGCCCCATTTTTCATCCGGCATCGCGATGACAGCGGCCTCCAGTATATCCGGGTGCGCTGCCAGCACGTTCTCGACTTCGGCCGGATATACGTTTTCGCCGCCCGAGATGAACATGTCCTTAATGCGCCCTGCGATGTAGTAGTAACCATCTTCGTCCTGCCGGGCGATGTCGCCACTCTTGAGCCAGCAGCCATCTGCGAAGGCACTCTGTGTGGCCTCGGCATTACCCCAATAGCCAGGTGTGATGCCCGGGCCGCCGAACCACAACTCGCCTTCCTCACCCCGGGCGACGTCATTACCCTCGGAATCCACCAGGCGCACGCTTGCAAGCACCTGTGGCTTGCCGACCGATCCGATTTTTCGCTCGACCATCTCACCGTCCATGATGAAAACGGTCGGTCCGGTTTCGGTCATCCCCATGCCGTTACAGACGCGCGCACCGCGAGCCAGGTAGGTCTCGATCAGGTGATCGGGCATCGGCGCGCCGCCGCAACCCCAGTTGCGGATTTTGCTGAGATCGAGTTCCGGGAATGAAGGGTGCAGGCTGATCTGCTGATAAACGGCGGGCACTGCAAAAAACGTATCCAGCGCGCCATCGGCGAGTAGTTGCACGACCTGCTCGATCTCGAATCCGGGCAATACCAGTACCTCGCCACCTTCGATCAGCGTCGGCAGGGTAACGAGGTTGATGCCCGCCGTGTGAAAAAGCGGCAGATAATTCAGGCAGACGTCATCTCCCGATATGGACATCGCCTGGCGGATGTTGACGTAGTTGGCAATCGCCATGCCGGGCGTCTGGATCACGGCCTTGGGTTTCCCGGTCGTTCCCGACGTGTACAACAGGTACCACGTTTCGTCGCCGGGCCAGAAATCGCGGCCGCGGACTGCGTCGGCGCCGTCGCGCAGCGCTGCATAGCCGATCGAGCTGTCGTCGTCGAGGCCGACGAGTCGCCCGCCGGAACTGCCGAGCTCCTGTGCGATCGCACTATCGTCGTTACCGAAAAACAGCAATTTGGGTTTTGCATCGTCCACCAGCGGCTTCAGTTCGCCCGCCGGCATGCGCCAGTTGAACGGCACCAGCACGACGCCGAGCTTCGCACAGGCGAACAGCACCTCGAAGAACTCGACGCGATTCCTGCACAGCACGGCCACGCGATCGCCGCCGGCAACGCCCTCAGCCTCTAAAATACCGGCCACGCGCTGAGCGTTGGCTTCCAGTTCGGCATAAGTAAGGCGCGTACCACGCACGAGGTCGCGGAACGCGGTTGCGTCGGGCTTCAGTTGAGCGCGCTGTGCCGTAATGTCAGGAATCTGTTCAAACATTATCTTTTGCTAGTCCGGTCTTGCCATGCCTTTCGCGACCAGATCCGATGCGGCGGCCGCGATGTCTTCCGGCGAACGTTCCTCATCCCAGTCCGCGAAGCGCATCCCCAGGAACACGGTCATGCCGATCAGCGCCCAGGCCCAGACTTCGCAGTCGCCGTCGCGAATTTCCTGACCTTTCGCGGCACGCTTCAGGTTCTCGCAATAGGCGTCCGCGAATACCGTGTAGTACGCGCGGAATGCGTCTTCGGCGACGAACTGCGCCATCGAGACGATGCGGTACAGGTTGCGGTGCGAGCGTACAAAATCGATGAACGCCTCGACACCGCGGCGCTCAGCGGTCAGCCGGTCCGGCGACTCCGCGACACGCTCCGAAACCCACTGCCGCGTCAGGTCACCCATGTACGACACGAGAGCCCTGAAGATTTCCTCCTTGCTCTCGAAGTACACGTAGAACGTGCCCAGCGCGACCCCGGCGCGTTGCGTGATGCTGGCGATGGACGCCTCGCTAAAGCCTCGCTCACCGAATTCGGCTTCCGCCGCATTCAGCAATTTTTCGCGAGTTTCCCTGCCCCGCCGCGTCTTGGGGGTCTTGTCAGAACCTGAATGTTGATTCATGTTTCACAATATTGCATACTCGGGGTGGATTAGACAAGTGATTGTCCATTGGTACGGGCTGGCCCCTCCGCGAGGATTCGGTCGTTCCGTTATTGAAAGTGTAAACGGCGGAACGTGGCAGCACTACAACTCAGCGGCGGTGGATTGCTCGAATTCGATGACACAGGCAACGGGCCGGTCATCGTATTTCTGCACGGCTGGAGCCTCGGCAAGGAGGCATTCGGTATCCAGCTTCGCGAACTCGCGGATCGCTACCGCATCGTCGTTCCCGACATGCGCGGTCACGGAGGTTCGGCGAAGTTTGCCAATGGCGACGGCATCGACACCCTGGCCGGCGACCTCGGCCAGCTGCTCGAAGCCCTGAATCTCACTGACGTAATTCTTGTTGGCTGGTCAATGGGCGCCCTGGTGGCATGGGAACTGGCGGAGAGTCCGCAACGCACTCGTATAGCAGGCATCGTGACAATAGACATGGTACCGAAAGTTTTGAATGGCACGAGCTGGCAGCACGGTTTGCGTGCCGGCACGCATTTGTATGACGTCGACATCGACCTCGCGAAAATGCGCAAGGACTGGGGCGCGTTCACTCGGGACTACGTGCCCAAGGTCTTCGCTGACGGCAAGCAAGCCGAGCGAGAGAAATTGATCGGGACGATGGCGAAACTTGTCAAAGACAACGACGTCGACTCGATGTCCAACCTGTGGGTGGCATTGGTCCGGGCGGACTATATCGACACGGTCCAGCAACTCGACGTGCCGACGCTCATTACCTACGGCCAGCTGAGCCAGGTCTATACCGAGGCAGCGGCGCTGTGGATGGACCAGCACATCCCGAATTCAAGGCGCGTCGTCTTCGCCGAATCCGGCCACGCGCCGCACCTTGAAGAACCCGATCTTTTTAACCAAACGCTCGCCGGCTTTGCCGATGAGCTCGCGAGTCATCGTAATGAATGATTCAGATATCAAAGCTAGCAACGGCACCGAGGGGGCTGACATGTACAAAGACACCACACAACCTGGCAATCCGGATCGAAGAGCGACGCTGCTCCTCGCCGCCGGAGTAACACTAGCGGCGTCCGCGCTGTTTGCAGTAGCCGAACCTGCGCATGCGCAAGGCAGCGACGCGGACGCGATGGACGAGATCGTCGTAACGACCGTTTCCGTCCATGTCCCGGGCCTCGGGTCGCACAACTATCGTGAAGTCCTCATCGACATTGCCGTAAGAGTAGAAGGTGCCGTTGGCCAGCTCCTCGCCCAGGTAGGTGGCGTTGAACTCGTAGGTGCCTTTTGTCAGGTTGATTGTGGTCGACTGGCCACCGATGGTCAGGTTGGAGTTCACCTCGGTGCCGTTTGGGGCCCACACGGTAACGGTGACGGTGCTGACAGCCCTGTCCACGTTGTTGTAGGCGTACAAAGAAAAGTCGTCGTAAAAGCCATCTAAGTCCAGTTCTGCCAGGTCGGTGTCGACCTGCACCCGGGAGCCTATGACGATGCGTCCCTT
>DAOWGY010000184.1 GCA_030641695.1 Gammaproteobacteria bacterium | reverse complement strand
CGGCGGCCTCATTGAGCACGGCTTTGACTTCGTCGGGCAGTCGCGCCCAGGTGCGTTCGTTGACGCTGATCACCTTGGTCGTAACGGCGCCGAGCCGCACATCGACCATGTACGGTGCTACCTCGTACAGGCGGTAAGCGATAGAGCCTTCGATCCAGCCGATGATGCCGTCGACGAGGCCGGTCGCGAGGTTGTTGTACCAGTCACTGATGCCGCTGTTGACGGGCGACGCGTCGAGGCCCGTGAGATATCGAAGGTTCAGACCGACACCCGCGATCTTGCGGCCCTCGAAGTCCTGCAGGGACTCGACGGGAAAGTTGGTCAGCACCTGGTAGGTGTCGATGGATCCTGCTGTCGTCAGGTATACCTGGCGATAGTCGCCCCAGGCATCGGCAAGTTCCGGGTAGCGCTCGACAAGCGTCGACATTGTCCTCCCGACGAGGCCAATGTCGGCCGTGACCAGCGGCGTCACGTACGGCAGGTTGTGGAACGGCACCTTGTCCGGGTGATACGGGGTGGTGACGATCCCAATGTCCGCCAGGTCGTACTGCAGCGCGTCGAGCACGCCACGTGTCTTTGCGATCGTGCCGCCAAATGCCTTGTTCCAGCGGATCCTGTAATTGCCGGTCTCGGCCAGGCGGCGATCCACTTCCGGAATGAAATACTCGATGAAGACATGCGTCCACAGCGCGGTCGGCGCGTAGGAATCGATGGCAATAAGAGGAATGACCTCGGGCTCATGGTCCTCTGCACTCGCGGGCAGCACCACGAGCAGCGCCAGTGCTGCAACGATGAGCAGTAGTCTCGGCATGAATCCTGTCGATAAAACGTATGTTTGCGCAATATTAACGAAATTTTCGGGACTGCGAAAGGCGTGTGTATCGATGATATAACCGAAAGCTATGAACGACAGGCCCTGTGGGGGGATGCGCCCGGGCCGGGCGCCGCAGCTATACAATTTTTATCGATGAAAGTAATATAACGCGCGAATTAATCGAAAATTACGTAACTGCAGCAACCATGGCCAAAACAAGCACAGACAACGCGGGCAATCGCGACAACGACGCCATTTCCACCCAGGCATCCTCCGTTTACGACCGCCTGCAGCACGACATCCTGACGGGTCAGCTACAGCCCGGACTGAAATTGCGGCTGAAAGACCTCATCGAGAAGTACGACACGGGCAACAGCCCGCTACGCGAGGCCCTGTCTCGCCTGTCGGCCACCGGCATGGTCGTGCGTGAGGAAAACCGTGGATTTCGCGTGTCGCCGGCACATACCGAAGAACTCATGGAATTGACGCGCACGCGCTGCTGGCTCGAGGAGATTGCGCTGCGCGAGTCGATCACGCACGGCGACACCGAGTGGGAGGAGCGCATCGTGCTGGCCTATCACTGGCTCGCCCGTGCCGCCCGGCAAAAGGACAAGGCGGCGAACCATACCTCGCCCGAATGGGAGACGCATCACCAGGAGTTCCACCTGGCGCTGATCTCGGCCTGCAATTCCAGCATTCTCATGGATTTCTGCGCGGAACTCGCCAAGCGCTCGTTCCGCTATCGCAACCTCGCCGAGGTTGTCGAATACCGTGATAGCCACGAACTCGAAGAACACCGCGAACTTCAGGACGCGGTACTGAACCGCGATGCCGACACGGCCGTCGAACTGCTGAGAAAGCACTACACCGTAACGTCGCAAATCCTGCTCGACAGCGGCCATTTTGAATAGCAGCAAGCCAAAAGATTGTGGCAAATCCATTACGAGAACAATGAAAGCAGGGTTCATAGGCCTCGGGCGAATGGGGCAGGGGATCGCAAACCGCGTGCTCGGTGCCGGACACGAACTGGTTGTCTATGATCCGGTCCCGGAGCAATGCGTGTCACTCGTGGAGGCAGGCGCAGCGGCTGTGGATAGCGCGGCAGCGGCGACGATCGACCGCGACATCGTACTTACTATGCTGCCGAGCGATCCTGCACTCGGATCTGTCATGTATGGCGATGACGGCCTTATTACCAACATGCCGACCTCGTGCATTCACATGGCCATGGGAACGCACGGTATCCTTGCTATCAACAAAGCGGCTGACGCGCACGCCGGTGCCGGCCAGACCTTCATCGCCTGCCCGGTGCTCGGCCGTCCCGATCTGGCTGCGCAGGGCTTGCTGACGCTGGTACCTGGTGGCCCTGTCGATGCCGTCGACAGGGTACGCCCACTGCTTGACGTCATCGGCAAAGCCAACATCGAAGTCGGCGAAAGCCAGCAGGCTGCGACAGCCGTCAAGATTGCGAATAACTTTGTACTAGGCTGCGCTATCGAAACCATG
>DAOWGY010000341.1 GCA_030641695.1 Gammaproteobacteria bacterium | reverse complement strand
CAGCGCCCCGGTTAAAACAATGGTTTTGCCTGCAAGGTCGGCGAGCACCTCCGCGGTCGCGGCCATCGAGTCGGTGCCGTGAGTGACGACGTACAGGCTTGCATCGTCATTCGCGATGTAATCCCGGAGCCTGGTCCGATCATCATCGGTTATCTCAATGCTGTCCTTGTGCATTAAAGCGACGGCATCGTAGTCAATCTGTACCAGGCCGTCTGCAAGAATGTGCTGGACCTGTGACTCACCAACCTCGAACTGGCTCAGGTCATCGAAATAGATCTTGTCGATTGTGCCGCCGGTCGTAATGAATCGGATAAACATGGGGCCAAGCATGCCACCAAAATGGGCGCATCAACAGTTGTCAGCCTGCTATCATGACGCCATGAAATCGATACTCCGGCGAGCAATTGTCGCTACCCTGTTCGTTCTCCTCGCCCATGGCGCCAGCGCCGCCGGCAACACGGTCGTTATTCTCGAGATCGACGGCGGCATTGGCGTCGCGACCGCCGACTACCTGATCAGCGGTATTCGCCATGCGGAGGAGCAGAACGCCGAGCTGATCATCATCGACATGGATACACCCGGCGGCCTCGTCAAACCCATGCGCGACATGGTGAAGGAGATACTGAACTCTTCCGTGCCGGTCGCGACTTACGTAACGCCTGCCGGCGCTCGGGCGGACAGTGCCGGCACCTATATCCTGCTTGCAAGCCACATCGCAGCCATGACGCCGACGACGCACCTGGGTGCCGCAACCCCCGTCTCCCTGAGCGGTGAAGACGCAACGCCGGAAAATATCGAAGAACCCGAAGACACGACAGAATCGGAAGAAAACGGCGACGAGGGCGATGCCGAAGACGACGAGGAGTCCGCTCCAGCCACAAAGCCGGGCACGGCGATGGAGCGCAAGGTGCTCAACGACGCCGTTGCCTACATCCGCGGGCTTGCGGAGCGGCACGGACGCAACGCCGACTGGGCCGAAGACGCTGTGCGCGATGCCGCGACGCTGACGGCCAATGAGGCGCTTGAGCTCAACGTCATCGAGTTCATTGCCAATGATCACTCGGACCTGCTCGAGCAAATTAACGGCCATGAAGTGGAAGTTGACTCTGAAACTGTCGCCCTTGCGACGGACAAAGTGACGATAGAAAACTTCAAGCCCAACTGGCGCATCAGGATACTTTCGGCGATCGCTAATCCGGAAATCGTCCTGCTGCTCGGCATCGTCGGCCTTTACGGGCTCATGTACGAAGGCTGGAACCCGGGCGCCATCGTGCCGGGGGTTGTCGGCGTTATCTGCCTGTTGCTGGCCGCGTACGCCCTGCAAGTACTACCCGTCAATTACGCCGGCCTGGCCCTGATCATCGTCGGTATTGGGCTTATGGTTGCGGAGGCGTTCGCCCCGAGCTTCGGTGCGCTCGGGCTCGGCGGCATTGTCGCCTTCGTATTCGGCGCGATCATGATGTTCGACAGCGATATACCGGGTTTCGGCATTTCCGTTACGTTCGTCGTTGGCATCGCGCTGGTTGCCGCTTTGGCAATCATTTGGCTCATCGGCTACACGCTGAAGCTCCGCAAACGCGGTGCGGTTTCGGGCCGCGGTTCGATCATCGGCGGCGTCGGCACTGCGATGCAGGACTTCACCGGTAACGGCAAAGTCTGGCTCGAGGGCGAGGCCTGGGCTGCACACAGCAAGCTTGCGATCGAAAAGGACCAGTACGTCACCGTGGTGGCGATGGACGGTCTGGTTCTCGAGGTCGAGCCGGCTGCAGCGCCCGACTCGGGTGACGCACAGTTACAGAGCTGACAACTTGGATTCACTTACAAAAATCTTCGAGGTATTGCCCATGGGAATCACCACAATTGGCGTCATTGCCGCACTCGTCATTGTCATCCTCTACAACACGATCAAGATTCTCAAGGAGTACGAAAGAGGCGTCGTGTTCTTCCTTGGCCGCTTCCAGAAGGTCAAGGGCCCCGGGCTGATACTCCTGTTCCCTGGCATCCAAAAGATGATCAAGGTTGATCTGCGCGTCATCGTACTCGACGTGCCGACGCAGGACGTCATTTCGCGCGACAACGTATCGGTGCGCGTCAATGCAGTCATCTATTTCCGTATTGTCGACCCCGAGAAGGCGATCATTCGCGTTGCAAATGTATTCGAGGCCACGAGCCAGCTGTCACAGACTACATTGCGATCGGTGCTCGGCCAGCATGAACTCGACGACATGCTCGCCGAACGCGACAGGCTCAACGAAGACATTCAGGCAATCCTCGACAAGCGCACGGACAACTGGGGCATCAAGGTAGCGAATGTCGAGATCAAGCACGTCGATCTCGACGAGAGCATGATCCGCGCGATAGCCCAGCAGGCCGAAGCAGAACGCGCACGGCGTGCCAAGATCATCAATGCCGAGGCTGAAAAGCAGGCGGCGACAATGCTGGCCGAAGCCGCAAACATGCTGGCAAAGGAAGAGTCGGCACTAACGCTTCGCTACCTGCAGACGCTCAAGGAAATCTCGAACGAGCGGACGAACACGATCGTGTTCCCGATCGACCTCGTCAACGCGATGACGAAGGCGGGCAAGGCGCTTGGCGGCGGCCGATCAGGCGAATAACGGCTAAACGCCGCCTGGCCCGGTGACCGGCGGGATATCGACTGTAATCGCGGTCCCGCCCAGCGCCGAGCGCGCAATCGTCAGATTGCCGCCATAGGAGCGCGCGATATCTTTCACGATGGCGAGTCCGATGCCATGTCCTGGCGTCGACTCGTCGAGCCGGGTACCGCGCTGCAACAGCGCCTCAACCGCCTCTTCCGGGATTCCGGGGCCGTCGTCGTCCACGGTCAGGACCATGCCGCTGGCAGTCGTACGGGCATCACCTGACGGCGTAACCGTGATCTTCACCGTGCCCGCGCACCATTTGCAGGCGTTATCGAGCAAATTGCCGGCAAGTTCCAGGAAATCACCGGTATCGCCGCGGAAATGCATGCCCGGCGCAACGTTGCTTTCGATGCTGGGCCGTTTGTCGTGGTACACCTTCCTGAGGCCCGCCACCAGCCGTTCGACCTCTTTTGCGACGGGCACCGGCGCCAGTACGAGATTGTCGGCGGCAGATGCGGCAGGCTTGCGCAACTGGTAGCGCACGATCTCGTCCATGCGGTCGATCTGCTCATCGAAGCGGCTGCGCAGCTGACGCTCTGCCGTAATGTCCTTGATTAACGCCCGCATCCCCGCGAGCGGCGTCTTGAGGCTGTGTGCCAGATTGTCCAGCGTGTGACGGTAGCGATCCGAGCGGGCTCGTTCGTTGTCGATCAACAGGTTCATGTTGCGTGCAACGCCTGTGAGCTCGGTCGGAAACTTCTCCGACAGCGAGGCGCGCCTGCCTTCCTCGATTTCGCCAATTTCCGTTTCAATCTGCCGCAACGGTCGCAACAGTCCGCGCATCAGAATCGAAATCGACAACAACATGATCAGCGCGATTGCCGCGAACCAGCCGACCAGCTGGCGGCGAAATTCCGCAACCTGCGCATTGAACGAATCGAGACTCTCCGCCACCTTGAAGACATACGGCTTCAGCTCACCGTTCGGAAACTCCCACTGCACGGCCATGCTGAGTGTCAATAACGGCGTGCCGTCGTCGAGTGATTCGCGAAGAAACCGATAGGTGCCGAGTGTCGGGAAGTCGCCGGTCGGGATATCCAGGCCCAATGCAGAGCGTGAACGCCAGACGGGTGCATTCGCATCATCGCGCAGCTCGCCGTAGAGCCCTGAGCCGATCGTATTGAATCGCTCTTCGTGCAGGTCGGGTGGGAAGCTCAGCGCGCCTTCGGCATTCGGATTGGCGGCCGCGAGCAGCTGCATCAGGTGACCGTCCAGGATGTCCTGTCGAGCCTGCTCGCCGGCCGTACGAAACGCGGTGTCGAGCACGACGACCGTTGCGCCGAAGAACAGCAGCATCAGCACGCTGACTGAAACCAGCAATCGAGCGCTTAACGAACCCATTCGACCTTGATCGCGCGCCGAGGCGCGCTCCAACTATCCTTCGCTTCGCTCAAGCGCAAACCGATAGCCGCGCCCTCGCAGGGTCTCGATCGGCTTTAGTGAGTTCTCGGGATCCAGTTTCTTGCGCAAGCGGCCGATGAAGACCTCGATGACATTGCTGTCACGCTCGAAATCCTGATCGTAAAGGCGATCGGTCAATTCCGATTTCGAGATCACCTGCCCGGCTTTCAACATCAGGTACTCAATGATCTTGTACTCGAAGCTCGTCAACTCGATGGCGGCGTCGTCAACCTTCAACTCCTGCCGCGACATATCCAGCACCACCGGCCCGGCACTCAGCACCGACGAGGCCCAGCCACCGCTGCGTCTGAGGAGCGCGTTGACCCTGGCACTGACCTCTTCGAAATGGAACGGCTTGACGACATAGTCGTCGGCGCCCGCACTGAGGCCGTCCACCTTGTCCTGCCAGCGATCGCGGGCGGTCAGGATGAGTATCGGGTAGGTTTTACCTTGCTTACGGGCCTCGCGGATAATGTCGAGCCCTGACATTTCGGGAAGTCCCAGGTCGATGATTGCGAGGTCGATCGGATATTCCAGCGCGAAATACAGGCCTTCGCGACCATCCGCTGCCTGCTCGATGGCGTAACCGCCCTCGACCAGCTGTTCGGCCAGCGTCTCGCGAAGGATGTCGTCGTCTTCAATGACCAGCAAACGCATAGTGAATTCCTGCGACTAGCCTCGGGACCGCCCGGCTATCTTGGCGGTCTTCACCTTATGATCCTTGGTCAGGTACTTGATGTGGTGCGTCTCCCGGTTGCCGTCGCGCCGGGTCTCGGCGCTCAGGATACGCTCTACATCGCCGCGGCGACGCACCGATTCGATTGCCTGGTCCAGTGTCATGCCACCGCCCTGGGCAACGCGGAGATCCGGCTTTTGCGACAGCTGATACTGCTCATGCACCTGCCGCAGCGATTCTTCGAGGTCAAATGCGCGGGCGCCCGCCGGCGTCAGCAATACAGTAGAGAGCACAAGAATGGAAAGTAATCTGGTCACGGCATTTCCGATTAGATGAAGGAGCGCGTCCCCACCATCAGCCCGCCGACAGTGTCCTCTGCCGACAGGCTGATTGCAACGAAGTACATCACAGTGGTGCAGCGCCCGAGCCACGCTTATCCGGCCGGACGGATGTCGACCCGTACGCGAATTTCACGACCCGGATCGTACGGCATACGCGTCTCATACTTCTGACCATGGTAGCGGTACACGACCCGGTAGCCGTCGATGCGCTCTTCCCGATGCGTCGTCAGCCGCGTCTCGCAGCGTTCCACGGGACGGGAATACTCAGTCGTGCGGTACGCGGCACCGTAGCGGCGTTTCGCCGAATCGTTACCGATCGCGGCACCGATCACCGTACCGACAACTGTCGCAGCGTCGTTACCGCGACCACTGCCGAACTGATGGCCAATCACGCCACCGACAATGGCTCCGACCAGCGTGCTGGCGCCGCTACCGGGAACCGGGCGGTCCACGGTGTAATACTCGGTCTCCTGCCAGCACTCGCGTACCGGCGTCTTGACCGTCACCATGCGTACGATCGGGTCGGAGCTGATGACGCGCGCATAGTCGTACCGGGCGGCCGCCGCCTGCGTGGAAACCACACTAAGCAGTGAAACTGCGGCCAGACCGGCGGTGAGTCGTCTGATGTTCATTGCCTGAATGTTCATGTCTGTAACCTCTTGCCTGCGACCAGCCCTTTTGCCAGCCTGGGACCAAGATTACGGCGACGGCAATGAACGAAGCCTGAACGCAGCCCTTCAAAAAAAACGAGAAAACTGAATGGCTTATGAATGTCGTTGGAGCGCTTCTCGAAGCGCGATTGCGATCCCCGAGTCGCGCTTCTAGAAGCGCTCCAACAGGCGCCGCTTGGCCGCACGCCATTCCTTGTCCAGCGACTCCAGCGTCTCGTCCTTAAATCGGCGCCGCGCGGCCGTCAAAGCCCGCTCCATTTCGCGAAACCGTGCTTCGAACTTGAAATTCGCCGCCGTCAGGG
Organism: Gammaproteobacteria bacterium; assembly: GCA_030641695.1. GTDB lineage: Bacteria > Pseudomonadota > Gammaproteobacteria > Steroidobacterales > Woeseiaceae > UBA1847. The sequence continues at coordinate 7,942 of DAOWGY010000341.1, read as the reverse complement.
CCTTCTCCGGGTCGACATCAAGATGCCGCGCCATGTTGACGATCGCGAACAGCAGATCCCCGAATTCTTCGTCGATCTGCGCCGCCTCGCGACTTCCGACGGCATCCTCGAGCTCATCCAGTTCCTCCTGGATCTTTTCTCGCACACCCCGCCTGTCACGCCAGTCGAAGCCGACATTGGCGGCGCGTTTGCCCAGTTTCTGCGCGCGTTTCAGGGCCGGCAATGCCTTGGCAATTCCTGCGAGCACGCTGTCGTCGCTATCTGCCGCCCGTTCCTCCGCCTTGATACGCTCCCAGCTGCCGTGCTGTGCTCCCGCAGCGCGCTCGAAGTCATCGCCGAACACATGCGGATGGCGGCGCCGCATCTTGTTATTGATGCCTGCCGCGATATCGGCGAAATCGAAGTGCCCGAGTTCCTCGGCCATGCGGGCGTAAAACACGACCTGGAACAACAGGTCGCCGAGTTCATCGCGAAGCGCGGGCATGTCGTCGCGGGCAATGGCATCAGCGACCTCATAGGCTTCTTCGAGCGTATAAGGGGCGATCGTCGAGAAGTCCTGCTCGAGGTCCCACGGGCAACCTGTCTGCGGATCACGAAGCGCGGCCATTATTTCAAGTAATTTCTCGATATCTTTCATAAGCTATTATTTTAAAAGTATTTTTCTTAATTCAACTAGCATGTGCGCTGTCGCACCCCAGATGTGTTGGTCGCCATGGCGAAATTCGACGGTCGGAATCCTGCGGCCCTGGAATTCGCGCTCCGACGCGCGCTGATTACGCTTGTCGAGCAAAAACGGTAATGGCACCTCGAACGCATACTCCACCTCCGTACGATCCAGATCCAGTGGCACGGCCGCAGCGATGAGTCCGATGACCGCTGTCACCGCGTAGCCGGTCACCGTAAGCATCGGCTGCAGATAACCGATGACGGCGATCGAATCCGGCGGAATCCCGACTTCCTCGTGTGTCTCGCGCAGCGCCGTTTGCACGATGTCGCGGTCCGCCTCCTCCATGCGGCCGCCCGGAAAACTCACCTGTCCGGCATGGCGTTTGAGTTCGGCAGAACGCTGCGTCAGAAGCACTGACAAACCGTCCGGCCGCTCGATGACAGGAATCAACACACCGGCCGGCTTCAGGGTCTGCATGAGTTGTTCGCGCATGAACGCTGGCCAGTGCTCGCTGCCTGGCGGCATGATCACGTTGGTCGGGTCTTTCGGAACTTTTGTTGCGGCCAGCCGCTCCCGCAACAGTGCGGCTGTGAAAGAAATCCTCTCAGGCAACACGGTCGCTATTGCTTGATGCCGCCTTCGGTCAGGGCTGCCGGATCCAGCAGCCGGTCGAGTTCCTCATCCGTCAGGTCGGTCATCTCCTTCGCGACTTCCTTCACAGGCCGGCCGTCTGCATAGGCCTTCTTGGCAACAGCCGCACCGAGTTCGTAGCCAATGACCGGGTTGAGGGCGGTCACCAGGATCGGGTTGCGACCCAGAGCACGATTGATATTGTCCTCGTTGACGGTGAATCCGGCGATCGCCTTGTCTGCGAGGCATATCGACGCATTCGCCAGCAGTTCAATGCTCTGCAACAGGTTGTAAGTAATGACCGGCAGCATCACGTTGAGCTGGAAATTACCGGACTGCCCGCCCATCGCAATGGTCGCGTCGTTACCGACGACCTGCGCGGCAACCATCGTAACGGCCTCCGGAATTACCGGGTTGACCTTGCCGGGCATGATGCTGGAGCCAGGCTGCAGCGCCGGCAGCGCGATTTCACCGATACCCGCGAGGGGTCCCGAGTTCATCCAGCGCAGATCATTTGCGATCTTGGTCAGACTGACGGCCAACACACGTAACTGGCCGGACATTTCGACCGCCGTGTCCTGACTGCTCAGCGCCTCGAATTTTGACGTTGCAGGGACGAATTTCACGCCACAACGTTCGGCCAGCAGCACGGCGACCTTTTCACCGAACTTCGGATGCGCATTGATACCCGTCCCGACCGCCGTACCGCCCTGCGCCAGCCCGACCAGTCGCTGCAGCGATCCGCGTATCCGCTCGCTGGCATGGTCTATCTGTGCGCGCCAGCCGTCGAGTTCCTGCCCCAGCGTCACCGGCATCGCATCCATCAAATGCGTACGCCCCGTCTTGACGACATCCCGGACCTTGTCCGCCTTGGTCTCGAGGACACCTGACAGGTGGCCGAGCGCCGGCAACAACTGGTCTTGTATGGCGATCGCGGCACTGACGTGGACGCAGGTCGGAATGACGTCGTTGCTGCTCTGGCTCATGTTGACGTGGTCATTGGGGTGCACCTCGGAGCCCAGATCGGCCGTTGCGAGGTGCGCGATCACTTCGTTCGCGTTCATGTTGGAACTCGTGCCCGAGCCGGTCTGGAATACGTCAATCGGGAAATGAGCATCGTGGCCACCATCTGCCACCTCGAGCGCCGATTTTTGCACCGCCACCGCCACATCGCTCGGCAGCAGGCCGAGTTCGGCGTTGGCACCCGCTGCGGCCCACTTGACGAGCCCGAGCGCAGCAATGAACTGCCGCGGCATGGTCAGGCCGCTGATCGGAAAGTTGTCCACGGCCCGCTGCGTCTGTGCACCCCACAGCGCATCCTCTGGCACCTTGAGTTCGCCCATGCTGTCGTGTTCAGTGCGGTATTTCTTGTCGTTCATTTCCTTGATATCCCGGTGGAAGTTGGTCTAGCTTGTCTGGCAATCGTGTATGATTCGCGTTTCGCGCGCGCAAGTCTACACTGGTTTCGGTCTCATGAAAGTCTCTACGCTAAAGACCCTCTCACCGGCCGACGGTCGCTATGCGAACACGGTCACCGGACTGCGCGACATCTTCTCCGAGTACGGCCTGATACGCTTTCGCGTGCTCGTCGAAGTGCGCTGGCTGCAATGCCTCGCAGACGATGCCAGCATTGCCGAGCTTCGGCCGATGTCGTCGGTGATGAAGGACGTCCTGAACAGTATCGTCGATGATTTCTCGCTCGATGACGCGGAGCGCGTCAAGAAAATCGAGGCAACGACCAATCACGACGTCAAAGCCGTCGAATATTTCATCCGCGAGAAACTCGGCGACGGCCCGGAGACGAAACCACTGAAGGACTTTTTACACTTCGCGTGTACTTCCGAGGACATCAACAACCTTGCCTATGCGTTGATGCTGCGGTCAGCGCGGGGTGACGTGCTGGTACCGAAGATGCGTGAGCTGAAGACAAAGCTGCAAGCCATGGCACAGCAACACGCCGCCGTGGCCATGTTGTCCCGGACGCACGGCCAGACAGCGAGCCCGACGACGGTCGGCAAGGAATTCGCCAACACCGTCAAGCGACTCGAACGCGCCCAGCGGCAATTCGTGGAAATTACGATTCGCGGCAAATTCAATGGCGCTGTCGGCAATTTCAATGCACACCACATCGCTTACCCTGAATCCGACTGGCGCGCGATCAGTGCACGTTTCATCGAGTCCCTGGGTCTCGAACAGAATTCGCACACGACGCAGATAGATCCTCACGACTGGACGGCTGAGTATGCGCACGCACTGCTACGCTACAACACGGTCCTGATCGACTTTTGCCGTGACGTCTGGGGTTACATTTCACTTGGCTACTTCACGCAGAAGGTCGCCAGGAACGAAGTCGGCTCGTCAACGATGCCGCACAAGGTCAATCCAATCGACTTCGAGAATGCCGAGGGCAATCTCGGCATGGCGACGGCGTTGCTCAGCCACTTCGCGGAGAAACTGCCGGTTTCGCGTTGGCAACGTGATCTCACGGACTCGACCGTACAGCGCAACTTCGGCGTTGCTACGGGCTATGTGCTCATCGCATTGCATTCAGTGCTCAGGGGAATCGACAAACTGCAGGTCGACAAGGCTGCTATTCGAGCCGATATCGCCGACGCCTGGGAAGTGCTTGCAGAAGCTGTGCAAACCGTTATGCGACGCTACGGTGTTGCGGAGCCGTACGAGAAACTCAAAGCCCTGACCCGCGGTGAGGCCGTAACCAAAGAACTCATCCAGGACTTTATCGGAACACTCGACATTCCCGACGCCGAGAAGCAGCGTCTGCTGGAACTCACACCGGAGTCCTACATCGGTCTGGCGACGGAACTGGCGAAAGACTGCTGAGACACAGATCACACTTGCATCTGTAGAATCGGCCGCACAAGCCACTTTTTTGGACCATCAGCGTTCTACCTTGACCATATGTGAAAAATGTTTGGCTGTCGGCATGCGCCGACGGATGCGCTGAAACCCCCGCCTGACGCGGACTGCGAATGGTTCTCAACTGGCGACGGACGACGCAAAACGTGACGCAGTTGGCACGGTCAAAGTTTTACGACCGGTAAGATGGCAAGTCCGCGACCGGTATGGACGGACGTCACAGGGCACGGATACAAGCAACCGCAACGAATGGAACAATCACGGGAAAAAGGCAGACGGTGGGTAATATCGACGCGCGAAGAGATGCGTCAGGCCGTCATTGACGTAGCCAAAGAGGCAACTCGCAGAGTCTCTATATTCACGCATGACCTCGAACCGGGCATCTATGATGATCCCGAGTTTCTCGAAGTCATCAAGCGCCTCGTATTGTCACAAACCTATGCAAGAATTCGTGTGTTGATTGCAGACCCGACGCGTGCGATCAAGAACGGCAACAACTTCGTTCACCTTGGTCGCCGCCTGAACACTTACATCGAATTTCGCCACGTTCGGGAAGATCTCAGAACGCACGCGGAATCGTTTTGCATTGCTGATGAAACCGCCCTCGTCTACCGACTGCAGGCGAGTCGCTGGGAGGGCATTGCCGATACATACGAGCCCGCCGTTGCAAATCTCTACGGCAAGATGTTCGACGAGATCTGGCTGGCGAGTGAAGTTGAAATGGAATTCAGGCAGCTCGGCATATAAGCCGGGCTTTTCAATAAGACGAAAAAGACGCGCTTCCAGGAGCGCTCCAACAAGGATGTTTGGATGTACCCAACGGATTTGACGGTTTCGGCCGTGATCGATTATGAAGGTCGTTATCTGCTCGTCGAGGAGTTCGCGATGGGCAATGTAGTCCTGAATCAACCGGGAGGACACATCGAAGCCGGCGAGTCCCCTGAAGCAGCCGTGCAACGCGAAGTCCTCGAGGAAACGGGTTGCAACGTCGAATGCGGCGAACTGATCGGCATGTACCTCTGGATTCACCCGCAAACCCGGCAGCAATTTGCAAAGATCGTTTATGTCGCGACATTTCTCGGCTACGACGAATCGCGCGCGCTTGACGACAGCATCGTCGCCCGCCGCTGGATGACCCGGGAAGACATCGAGCGTCGCCGGGCCATGCTGCGTTCGCCGATCGTATTGCGCTGTATTCGCGATTTCGAGGCGGGCAAGCGCCAATCGGACACCCTGCTCTCTGGCATGTTGCCTCTGCAACACAACGTCGACGCGGTACTCGCCAACGCTGACCTGGTCTGATCCGGACCCGTTGGAGCGGCCTCGAACCGCGACTGGTTGGAGCGCTTCTGGAAGCGCGATTTGTGACAGCGAATATCGTGCTTCGAGAAGCGCTGCAACCAGTCGCACTACGAGAGGCACTCCAGTCGAATGCTAGAATAAGCCGGCTATGGCATTCGACATCGGCACAGTCGCAGATCGCAAAGTCATTCTCGGCCTTTCGGGCGGGGTTGATTCGGCCGTGGCGGCACTTCTTCTGCAGGAAGCGGGCGCCCGGGTTGAAGCGTTGCATATGACCAATTGGGAGGATGACGACGGCTACTGCACGGCGGCCGATGACCTGCAGGACGCCCGCCGTATTTGCGAGCAACTCGACATCCCCCTGCACCATGCCAATTTCGCAAGCCAGTATCGAGAGCGCGTGTTCGATTATTTCCTCGAGGAATATCGCTCGGGACGTACACCGAATCCGGACGTGCTGTGCAATCGCGAAATCAAGTTCGGCGTATTCAGGGATCACGCCAGGCGTCTCGGCGGCGAATTGCTGGCAACGGGACACTATGCGCGAACGGCAACCATCGAAGGCGTCCCCGCTTTGCTCAAGGGCGCCGACCAGGGCAAGGACCAGAGCTACTTTCTGCACGCCGTAAGCGCCGAGGCGCTCGCGGAAACCGTGTTCCCGCTCGGTGATATGCAGAAGTCCGACGTACGCCGTATTGCGAAAGAACGTGGACTTGTCGTTCACGACAAGAAGGACAGTACCGGCATCTGTTTCATCGGCGAGCGCCCGTTCCGGGAGTTTCTCAGCACCTATCTGCCTGCGAACCCGGGGCCGATCCACACCGCGAATGGAAGCGAAGTCGGCGTTCATCACGGCCTGATGTACTACACACTCGGCCAGCGCCAGGGCCTCGGTATCGGCGGACGCCAGGATGCCGGCGAAGATCCCTGGTATGTCGTTGCCAAGGACCCCGAGAACAACGCGCTGATCGTCGATCAGGGGGACAGTCCGCTGCTGCTGAGCGATACGCTCATCGCAAGCCAGCCGAACTGGGTCGGCCGGGCACCGGTGGGACTTTCCGATGGGCTGCGTTGCAGTGCCAAGATTCGCTACCGGCAGAACGATCAGCATTGCACGGTGTCCGCTGCCTTCGACGATGGTCTAAGCGTTCGATTCGACGATCCACAGCGAGCGGTGGCGCCCGGCCAATTTGTGGTTTTTTATCAAGGCGATCGGTGCCTCGGCGGTGCGGTCATCGACGCCATCCAATGCCACGCAAAGGCTGCGGTTACGGCGAAAACGACGGCAATTTCCTGAGCGTTGCTATGCAGCATTCGCTATAATCCGCCACCCCGCGGGGCTGCGGTCCCGACCTACAAGCAAGTTCCCGGAGAAAGACACATGAAGGATACCTTCGGTGCACGCTCGACGCTGGCTGTCGGCGGCAATGACCACGAGATTTTTCGCCTCGACGCCGTGAGCGAAGGCCACGTGGCCAAACTTCCCTACTCCCTCAAGATCCTGCTGGAGAACCTGTTGCGCCACGAGGACGGCCGCGACGTCACACGCGATGACATTCTCGCGCTGGCCAACTGGGACCCGAAGGCAGATCCGAGCACCGAAATTTCGTTTACGCCGAGCCGTGTCATCCTGCAGGATTTTACCGGTGTGCCAGCCGTGGTCGATCTCGCTGCGATGCGCGACGCCGTCGTGAAACTGGGCGGTTCGGCCGACAGGATCAATCCCCTGTCTCCGGCAGAACTGGTCATCGATCATTCCGTGCAAGTCGACAACTACGGCGCCGCCAACGCGCTGGACCTGAACAACAAGATCGAATTCCAGCGTAACGAGGAGCGCTACTCGTTCCTGCGCTGGGGCCAATCCGCTTTCGAGAATTTCCGCGTCGTGCCCCCAAACACGGGCATCGTGCATCAGGTCAACCTGGAATACCTGAGTCGGGTCGTTTTCGACGCCGAAAATAATGGCACACGGAGCGCGTATCCCGACACGGTAGTCGGCACCGATTCGCACACGACGATGATCAACGGCCTTGGAGTACTGGGCTGGGGCGTCGGCGGAATCGAAGCCGAAGCCGCCATGCTCGGTCAGCCGATCACGATGCTGATCCCCCACGTAATCGGCTTCAAGCTGACTGGCAAGCTGAAGGAAGGCGCGACCGCAACGGACCTCGTCCTGACCGTGACCGAGATGCTTCGCAACAAAGGCGTGGTCGGCAAGTTTGTCGAATTTTACGGCGACGGACTTGCGGATATGCCCCTGGCCGATCGTGCGACGCTCGGCAACATGTCTCCCGAATTCGGCTCGACCTGCGCGATTTTCCCGATCGATGGCCAGACGATTCGCTATCTCGAATTATCGGGTCGTGATCCGGCGCACATCGAACTCATCGAAGCCTACGCACATGAACAGGGCTTGTGGCGCGAAGACGGCCAGCCGACCCCGCTTTACACGGATACACTCGAGCT
>DAOWGY010000031.1 GCA_030641695.1 Gammaproteobacteria bacterium | reverse complement strand
GGGGAGGCGGAGGGAGCAATGAGAAGATCTGCGGGTCTGCTGATACCGATATCCATAATCGTGATGTACTACGCATTCTGGATCGGAATGACGTGGCTCCTGCTAATCCGGTTCCCGGCCATTGCGGAATATCTTCCAATTGGCGGCATCAGTGAACTCGCTGAGTCGAACTTCGATTCCTTCGAGCCCGTGTACTCGCGAGTCGAGCGCACGATACTTGCGCCGAGCGGCCCGCTCAAGCTGCTGTTTTCCATCTTTGGTGCGATGATCGCGATCGTGCCGGTATCGTGGGCCTATTTCATCACGAGCCGGGCCCGCAAGCTCGACCAGTCGTTTCTGCAAACGATCGTCATTCTGCCCATCGTAGTCACCGGAATCGCGATGATCGTCGCAAACAGTATTGCTCTCGCGTTCAGCCTTGCGGGTGTTGTTGCGGCAGTACGTTTCCGCTTCTCGCTGGCGCTGCCGTCCGATGCAATGTATATATTCGTTGCAATTGGCATCGGCTTGGGTTCCGGCATCGGTGCGGCGGCGATTTCGATCGTAATCTCATTCACGTTCGTCATGGCGACGCTGGCCATATGGAAGCTCGAATATGGCAAGACGCTGTCGGGGTCGTTCCTCAAAATGCTGACACGACGTAACGTGGAAGACGACGAGTACTAGAAGAGACGCTGATCCTGTTACCTGATGGCTGATACCAACAACCACAGCGACGTCCGGCGCAGCATCCTGTTCGTGCACGGCAGTGACTTCAAACCGCCCGCCGATGTATTCATGAATGAGGTGTATAGCGCGCTGCGCGCGGGCATCGAACGCGATTTTCCGGACAGCGTCGAGGCGTTCGACAAGATCGGCGTCGAGCTAGCCTACTATGGCGACCTGGGCAACGCGCTGCTGCGCCGCCGCGGCCGGCATTACGATGAACAACTCGATGTCGGTGATCGTCGTAACGCGCTCGAGCAGTTGCGAAAGATCCCGCAGCGCAAGAGATTCGGTTTGCGGCAGTATGACTCTCTGCGCGGCAAGTCCGCCATACCGGAAGCCATTGCGGATGTCGCTTCACCGCTGTTCGGCCTGTTCGGGCTCACCCTGTTGCTGGTGTCGATGGTGGCCAGGGATTTCGCTGTTTATCTGCGCGGCCACAGGCCATTCACCGAACAAGTGCGCGAACGGCTTCGCAGCAAGTTGTGCGCAATGCTGCAACGGGGGGATCAGGTTGTCCTCATGACCCATGGCACGGGCTGTGTCGTCGCTTACGATGTTCTATGGCAGCTATCTCACGACGAGCAGTACGGGGAAGCGGTCGCGGGGGCGAAAGTGGACCTCTGGGTTACGCTGGGGTCACCCCTGGGTGACAACAGGATTCGCAAACGACTGCTCGGTGCCAAGCGCAAGTCGGTCAGGCGCTTCCCGACGAACATCATCACCTGGGAAAACGTGTCTGCAGAAGATGACTACCTTTGCCATGATAAGACTGTCGCCGACGACTTCAAGGCCATGATGCGTGAGCACGTGATCAGCTCGATCAACGATCACCTCGTCTACAACCATACGATGCGCTACGGTAAATCGAATCCGCACTGTTCGTTGGGTTACTTCATTCATCCACGCGTCGCAAAAATCATTGTTGATTGGATTGGAGCCACGGACGTGGCAACCTAGGTCAAATACACTTCTTTACGATTCGCCGCTCGAGTTGCTTCGGATTGTCAATCACGTCGTAGAAGTCGTCCATGAATCTCGTAATCGACTTGAGTGTTTTGGGTGTCAGCTCCTGTTGTGCCTGGATGATCGCGTAGATCGTGCTGCGATTTTCGCGAAAAGATTGCAACGTCTCGTCCAGATTACCAATGTGCGCGCAGCGCCCGCGATAGAGTCGCTGGGTTACACGATTTATATCGAATCGCGGATTGGGTTCTGCGTATGGCGCATTGACGAGCCCCGCCATGTCGAAGTCATAAGGGATCGCGTAGACCGGTTTACCCTCATTGCCGAATAGCGTCGAGTTGTGGCAGCAGTTTTCACCCTTGGCGCCAGCGATCGGCGAAAAGTCCGTGTTCCCGATCATGTATTGAAACAGTGATGTCAGGTCCGAGTATGCGCCCGCGAGCTGATCGGTCTTTATTTTGTCGGCTACGATCTCGGCAAGACCGAGGCGCTTCGACAGGCGTTTCTTGTGTTCGATGAAGAAACCGTATTGCACTCGATCGTCGTGTTTGTTTTCACTATCGATATACGTCACCCGCAATAAGCGCGTGCGGTAGCTGATGTCCGTCAGCGTATTGAGAATCCGGTACGCCAGATACTCCCGGATTACGCCTTGCTCATAGCGTTCCGAACGATCCCGGCAGTGAGCGACGAGCTTCAGCTTGTTTTGCTTTTGAAACACCGTGCCTTTGGTTTGCGATTTGTCGATGTTGAGGCGCAACGGCGGGAACGGGCAGACACGCTTTTGACGCCGGAAATTGCCACGAGTGCGAATACCGATGTCCATGTTCACGATGCTGCCGTCCGCCTCGGTATAGGACAGGGAGCCCGGCAAATACTCCTCGTTCGGGCGCCGTTTCAGGAGCGCCGGGAACGGCGCCGTGATGGTCAACTCGAGGACTGCGTCGTCCTGAAACAGTGGATCCGCGTCGCCCACTTCCAGTGTGTGGGCGCCAGCCGGCAACAGCAGTGTCACGATAATCGTGAGCAGGATGCGGAAATTCATCATCTATTCATCCGGGTCCGCTTAATCTGAGCATGGAAAAGTCTAGCACGCATGCAGGACGCACTCAGCGAGTGCCGTTCCTGCAAATTGCCGCAACGCCTTGTTGCCTCTACACTGGCTGCAGGAGAAATTCGGTCCCGATGATGTTTTCACAAATATTCCGCCACCTGACTTTCGTCATAATTGCCGCCTTGTCGCTGCCTGTGGCCGCGAGCCCGTGGCAGTTCGACGGCGTCGCGCGCATTGTCGCAATCGCGGATATTCACGGCGCTTATGAGCCCATGGTGGCCACCCTGCAGAATGCGGGCGTGGTCGATGCCGAGCGCTCGTGGTCGGGCGGTGACACGCACCTTGTGATTGTCGGCGACATTCTGGACCGTGGTGCCGATTCGCGCGATGCGATGGACCTGTTGATGCAGCTCGAGGGCCAGGCCGAAGCGGCGGGCGGCAGGGTTCACGTCCTTATCGGCAACCACGAGGCAATGAACCTCGTCGGCGACCTGCGCTACGTCTCCAAAGAGGAGTTCGCGGCTTTCGCAGAGGAGGAGACGGCCGAGGAACGCGAACGCTGGTTGAGTGCCTTTGCGGGGCGCAAGTCCGAGATGGGCGAAGTCAGTGACGAGCTGCGCGGCGAATTCAACGAACGATTTCCGCCGGGATTCTTCGGGCACCGCCAGGCATTCGGGGCCGATGGCGAGTACGGTTCCTGGCTGCTCACGAAACCGATCGTCGTCGTAATCAACGGCACCGCGTTTGTTCACGGCGGTCTGTCGCCAATGATTGCGGCCATCGGACTCGATGGCGTCAATCGCAAATTGCACGGCGAAATGGTCGAGTACGTGCAAAAGCTGCAAGTCTTGCACGCCGCCGAGGCCCTGTTGCCGATGGACAGCTTCTACGCGCACACCAGGATCCTCAACAATTTCATGCCAGCGGTGAACGCCGACGCGTCTTTGCTTGAATCTGTCACTGCCGTCAGGAAGCTGAATGGTTCCGACCTGCACGCCGCCAACGGACCTCTCTGGTACCGCGGCAATGTCGCTTGCAGTCGCGTCGTGGAGGAAGGTCGCCTGCAGGCGGCGCTCGCGGCGATTGGCGCGGACAGGGTGGTTATCGGCCACACGCCGACGCCGGGACGTCGGGTCCTCGAACGATTCGGCGGCGATATCATCGAGATTGATACCGGCATGCTCAATGCGCGCTATGGAGGTAGCGGTAACGCGCTGATCATCGAAGGTGAGCGGCTCTCCGTCGTCAACCAAAGCAGTGCCGAGGCACTGACGCCGAAGCCGCATCCGCGCCAGGTCGGAAATCGGCCGGGTGGCTTCCTGTCGGCACAGGCGACCGAGGCACTGCTGGCTTCGGGTGAATTCTCCAATGAACGCAAAGACGCGGCGGGGCGCACGATCGTTACTGTCAGCGACGGCAGCCGCAACATCGACGCCGTGTTCACGAAGCGTGGCGGCAAGGAAGTGTACCCCGAACTCGCGGCGTACCGGCTGGACCGCTTGCTTGAACTCGATATGGTGCCCGTGACGGTCATGCGCAAGCTCGGCCGCCGTGAGGGCACGCTGCAATTCCTGCCGCCGAAACTCATGAACGAGCAGCAACGCTCGGAGGATGGTCGTGGCGGCTCGGCAAATTGCCCGCTACCCGAGCAGTGGTCGGCAATGTACGTATTCGATTCCCTGATCTTCAATGAAGGCCGGACGCTCGAGCGCATGACCTACAGCACCGCCGACTGGCAGTTGATACTGACAGGCCATGACCGTGCTTTCGGCGTGAATAAGGGCCGGCCACGGCATCTCGAGAGTATCGAACTCGCGATCGGGGTGGGGTGGAAGAACGCGCTGTCGGCCCTCAACGACGGGGTACTGGAAAGCGAGTTCGGTAACGTGCTCGACAAGCGCCGGCAAAGCGCGCTGGCGGCACGGCGCGATGAACTGGTGGCTGACTAGGTCTCTTCGTCGTCGCTCAATACTGCGATGCACTCGATCTCGACTCTTGCACCCAGCGCAAGCCCACTGGCGCCGAGCGCACTGCGCGCGGGCGGATTCTCGAAAAACGTACGGTAAACCTCGTTCATCGCACCCCATTCCGCTATGTCGGCCAGGAATACAGTGCATTTGACGACCCTGTCCATCGATGACCCGAAGGTCTCGACCACGCTCCGGATGTTCTCCAGTGTTTGCCGGGTCTCGCCCTGGATTCCCCCTTCGGCAAGGTCAAGCGTGCCCGGGATGACGCCGATGCTGCCCGACAGATAGAGCGTATCACCGACGCGTACAGCGGATGAGAATGGCAGGTTCAGGTCCTCGGTACCGGGAGCCTGCAGATACTCGACGTCCGCATCATGGTTGATGGTGACCTCACAGCCGCAAACAGCGAGTGCGGCGAGCAGTAGTGGCAGTCTGTTCATCGTTGTTCCTCCGTTATCAGATGTCGCCGGCGGCGGCCGCCGCCATGATTTTGTCCGCCGCGCGAAACGCGAGCGCCATGATGGTCATCGTGGGTTGCCCGCGCCCCGACGTCACGAAACTCGAGCCGTCGCAGATAAACAGGTTCGGTACGTCATGGCTGCGATGATCGCGATCGACAACGGACATCGCTGGATCATCACCCATGCGGCAGGTGCCGAGCAGGTGCGCGCTCCAGGTGGTCGGTTCGACGCCTCCCCGCCAGGCCTTGACGGCGCCGGCGGCATCCGCCAACTCCATTGCGCGGTCTTCCATGAACTGCGCCATTGCGAGGTCATCATCGTG
>DAOWGY010000089.1 GCA_030641695.1 Gammaproteobacteria bacterium | reverse complement strand
GGCAGCGGCACGGCCGACGGTAAACAGGGCGCACATATCCTGCTGGCGCCGCCTTTTATTTACGAAGCGGCGCACGTCGATGAACTGGTCACGAAACTCGTCACGGTTCTGGGTCGTATTGCCAGCATTTGATGGAAGAGTAGATCTGGTATGGATCGATCGCAGAAAATCGGCGGTGTGCTGGGTGGCATGGGCCCGGATGCGACCGTGGATTTCATGGCGAAAGTCATTGCCCTGACCGATGCGGGTTGCGACCAGGACCACGTGCGCATGCTGGTCGACCACAATCCGCATGTGCCGAATCGCCAGCAAGCGATCCTCGGCGACGGGGAGGACCCCGGGCCGGCGCTTGCCGCAATGGCTGCGCAACTCGAAGCGAGTGGCGCCCATTTTCTCGTCATACCCTGCAACACAGCGTATGTATTCGAGGACGATATTCTCGCAGCGACGAGCATTCCGCTGATCAGCATTATCACCGAGTCGGTCTCAGCCGTCAGGGACCGTGCCCCGGGCGCAAAGTCCGTTGGAATCCTTGCCACGGACGGTTGTCTCAAGTCTGGTATCTACCAGGCGGGCATCGAGGCAGCGGGCATGACGGTGGTGCTGCCGACGGCAGGCGAACTCGAACAGACCATGGTCCTGATCAATGCCATCAAAGCGGGCACGCAAAGCAAGGCGGCAGGCGCAGGGATGAAGAGTCTGGCTGCGGGACTTGTCTCTCGCGGCGCCGACGCAATTATCGCCGGTTGCACTGAGATTCCGCTGGTGCTGCATGATGCCGCCGTTGACGTGCCGCTGATTTCATCGACCGACGTACTCGCCCTGAAAACAGTAAAGCTTGCGATGGGCGGAGAGTCACTACCAGCTCGTTAACAGACAAGATAAAGAGAGGACATCGATGTTGTTGTCAAGATTTCCGCGAGTGTCTCTGGCTCATTTGCCGACGCCGCTCGAACACCTGCCGCGGCTCAGCGAGCACCTCGGTGGCCCGCATATCTATGTGAAGCGCGACGACTGCACCGGTTTGGCGACGGGTGGTAACAAAACGCGCAAGCTCGAATTTTCAATGGCCGCGGCGCTGCAGCAGGGCGCCGACACCATTGTCACTGTCGGAGCGGTGCAATCGAACCATGTGCGCCAGACGGCTGCGGCCGCTTGCAAACTGGGTTTGCGATGCGAAGTACTGCTCGAGCATCGTATCGACGAACCATCTGACGACTACCTGAATTCGGGCAACGTGTTGCTCGATCGAATCTATGGCGCAAACATTCGCGAATACCCGGATGGCACCGACTTCGATGCCGCAATGCAGACGGTTGCCGACGACGTGAACACGGCCGGAGGCAAGGCGTACATCATTCCCGGCGGCGCGTCGAATCACATCGGCGCCCTCGGTTACGTGAACTGTGCGATCGAACTATTGAGCCAGGCGAACGACAGTGGGCTCGTCATCGATCACATCGTCACAGCGACGGGCAGTGCCGGCACACAGGGTGGCCTCGTCGTGGGACTAAAGGCAATGAATGCCAACATCCCGTTGCTTGGTATCGGCGTCAACGCGCCGCAAGACAAGCAAGAACAAAAAGTGTTCGATCTTGCGTGTGAAACGGCCGACTACATCGGCGCGCCGGGAGTTGTCGAGCGCGCGGATGTCGTCGCGAACTGCGATTACGTCGGAGACGGTTACGGCATACCTACGGAAGCGATGAACGAGGCCGTGATCCTGCTGGCCCGCCTGGAAGGGCTGCTGTTCGATCCGGTCTATAGCGGTAAGGCGCTGGCCGGCCTGATTGATCTCGTGCGGAAAGGGCACTTCGATGCCGCGAACAACATCATCTTTCTGCACACGGGAGGCTCGGCGGCGTTGTTTGCTTACGCCAGTCAGCTGAAGACCGACTAATTAGCGAAACAGGTACTGCCATGAAACTTTCGATATCAGTAGCGCGATGGACGTGGCTCGCTTTGATTCTTGTTGCTGGTGTGGTTGTTGCACAGGACGAAGGTCGCGAAACGGCTCCACCTGCGATCAATACCGATCCGATGACCGCAGAGCGGTTGGGTGAGCTTATCGTGCGCGTCGATGAGAACGCACAGTCCGAGGGGTCGACCTGGGCGTTCACCCTGGTAGATCTCAAGGTATTTGTCGTCTATGACATGGTGGCTGATCGGATGCGTATCCTGATTCCGATCGGGCCGGCTGAGGATGTGCCGCAGGAAGAACTGCTGCGCATGATGCAGGCGAACTTCGACTCGGCGCTCGACGCACGTTACGCCATTGCGAATGGGCAATTGTGGGGTGCATTCATTCACCCCCTGAGTGAATTGTCGGACGACGAATTTCTCGTCGGGCTCGCGGAGACCGCCAACGTGGTGCTCAGCTATGGTACGAGCTACTCGTCCGGTCTCTTTACGTTCGGTGGCGGCGATAGTGCGGAAATGCAGCGCAAACTCATCGAGGAGCTCAGGAAAAAGCGCACGTGACAGAATTGATCGACGACATCATCGGCATTGTCGGTTCGTCGGGTGTGCTGACGGGCGCGGACGTGAGTTCACGTCCGGCGTCGTGGTTGCGGCCGGAACCCTGTCAGGCGAAGGCCATCGTGCGACCGGCGAACACTGATGAGGTCTCCGCCGTCATGCGCGTTTGTCACGCTGCGGGTCAGGTCGTTATCCCGATCGGCGGTAACACGGGGCTCGTCGAGGGGGCAACGGCTGGCAGCGAGGACGTGCTCTTATCCCTCGAACGCATGAACGCGATCGAAACGCTCGATGAGACCGGATGCACGATGACGGTGCAATCGGGCGTGCTGCTGCACACAGTGCAGGAAAAAGCGGCCGATTCGGAGCTGATGTTTCCTGTGGACTTCGGCGCCCGCGGCAGCGCGCAGATAGGCGGTGCCATATCGACAAACGCCGGCGGTAATGCAGTCATTCGTTACGGCATGATGCGCGAACAGGTGCTCGGGCTCGAGGCGGTGCTGGCCGACGGCACCATCGTGTCGTCGATGAACCAGCTGCTGAAAAACAACGCCGGCTACGATCTCAAGCAGTTATTTATCGGCACCGAAGGCACGCTCGGCATCGTTACAAGGGCAGTGCTGCGCTTGCGCCCGGCATTGCGCAGCCAGAACACGGCATTCGTCGCGATCGACGATTATGCGAATGTGCCTGTTCTGTTGAAGAACCTGGGTAGCGCGCTAGGCGGTAGCCTGAGTGCGTTCGAAGTGCTCTGGGAGGACTTCTACGACACGGTGGTCGTCAATCGGGACAGACACGCGTCACCCGTTGCCGCCGGTCATCCATGGTACGTGCTCGTCGAGGCGCGGGGGGGCAGCCAGGCTGAAGACGATGCGCGCTTTCAGCAGGCACTCGAAGAGGTATTGCACGCAGGACTGATTGTCAATGCCGCGATTGCGAGCAATGCCAAGCAGCGCAACGCGATGTGGGCGATTCGGGATGATATCGATGGCCTCGCCGAGATACTAGATCCCGTCATGGCATTCGATATTAGCCTGCCGATCGCGCATACCGCGGACTATGCGGCAAGTGT
>DAOWGY010000113.1 GCA_030641695.1 Gammaproteobacteria bacterium | reverse complement strand
TCTTGATGGGACCGTTTTTAATGTCGATTAAAAACGGTGGGGGCAGGATTCTAAACCACTCACCAACCCATTCCCAAATAGAGCGGTCGCTCGATAATTCGATTGTTAGAGGATCTGTGCGTATGCGGGCAGCGGGGATGCCTGTTCGAGGAAGTACGCCGCTCTCGCACATCCCTGTGCTCCGCGTCATTAGGCCGTCCTAGCCAACAGCGGACCGAAGGGAGCCATGACGAGAAAAATGCATCGCCGCTGCCCGCAACAAATGGCACGCCGGGCTACTACAACCGCTAGGCGATCCTGACGACCGTTCTGCCCGTCACCTCGCCGTCCAGGTAGGCCTGAAAATATTCCGGGAGGTCGGCGAAGTCGATGCTTTGCTCGCTGATTGTGTCAAGGTGCTGCGGCTTGAGGTCGCCGGCAATTCGTGACCAGACAGTGAGTCGCAGGCCCCGTGGCGTATCGACCGAATTGATACCGAGCAGGCAGACCGCCCGCAGGATGAACGGGATGACGGTCGTATTGAGTGCCGGGCTTGCCGCGAGCCCGATGGACGCGATATTGCCGCCGTAGTCCATCGTGCGCGTCAACCAGGCCAGGTAGTCGCCGCCGAGATTGTCGATCGCGCCCGCCCACCGGGCTTTTTCCATCGGCCTTTTGCCGAGATCGATCTGGTCGCGCAGCAGGATTCGGCTGGCACCGATGTTTCTCAGGTACCGTTCCTCGCTGATCTTGCCGGTCACTGCCACAACCTCATAGCCGCGACCAGCCAGCATGTCGATCGCAATGCTGCCCACGCCGCCGGTCGCCCCTGTGACGACGACGGGCCCGCTTTCGGGCAATTGACCGTTTTGCTCCATGCGATGGATCGCGAGACCAGCCGTGTAGCCTGCCGTGCCGATCTGCATCGCCTGTGCTGCATCGAGGCCATCGGGAATCGGGACGAGACTGCGACTGTCGATGCGCGCGTACTCCGAATAGCCGCCGTCGACCGTCTCGCTGAGGCCGCAGCCATTGACGAGCACGGGCGTGCCGGGCTGAAACTCCGCGTCCTCGGAACTGACGACGGTGCCGGCCAGGTCAATGCCGCCATTCAGCGGATAACGACGCAGTATTTTGCCGGCCCCGGTAGCCGCGAGCGCGTCCTTGTAGTTGATCGTGGAATGGCTGACCTTTACGACGACGTTGCCATCGGTAAGATCATCGAGAGACAGCTCCTGGAACTCGGCCACCACCTTGCCGTCCTGCTCGTCGATCCGGTATGCCCGAAACCGGTCCGTACTGCTCATCGCTTTCGCTCCAGCCAGCTCAACCAGGCATCGAGGCCTTGTGAATTGAGCACGACATCAATCTGTACAACTGACCACATTGTGTCACGATCGCCATTGTAGCCATGGGCGATCAGCCTGTCCGACAGGTATTCAAACATGCTTGCCTGTATTGCCTCCGAGCGATCGTCAGCGT
This sequence comes from Gammaproteobacteria bacterium, assembly GCA_030641695.1. Classification (GTDB taxonomy): domain Bacteria; phylum Pseudomonadota; class Gammaproteobacteria; order Steroidobacterales; family Woeseiaceae; genus UBA1847. The sequence goes on along the minus strand of DAOWGY010000113.1, from coordinate 2,805 downwards.
CGCGATGGCGCTCCGCGATCGCGACGAATCCATCGATGCACTCGTGCATGTCGCCAGCCAGCCGCTCGACGTCGTCCACGCGACTGTAGTGTGTCAGGTACAGCCTGTCCGGCTCCAGGCCCATGATGCGGTCGATGGCCTTGTGCGCCTCGGTCGGGTCGAAATGCGGCGGGGTCGTGGTCGGGTAGATGAACTCCCCCCGCGGCGTGTCCAGCTCCCGGTACGAGATACCGAAACTGTCGCCCGTGAAGACACCGCGCGACTGCGGATCGTGCAGGCAATAGTGATGCCGCGCATGTCCTTCGGTATGGAGTATTTGCAGCTGCCTGCCACCGAACTCGAATCGATCCTCGTCCGCAGCGGTGACGATTCGGTCCGCCTCGATCGGCAGGATCTCACCGTACAACTCGAAAGCCTGGCGTTCGCCGTACACGGCCTGGGTACCGGCGACCAGCTTCGCGGGGTCCGCCATGTGTGGAGCGCCCCGCGGGTGAATGACGCAGGTCGCGTTCGGCAGCTCGCGCATCAGCAGTCCGGCGCCGCCGGCATGGTCGAGATGCACGTGGGTCAGAAACAGGAAATCGACGTCACCCGTGTCGAGGTTCTGCTGCCGCAGTGCATCGAGTAACAACGGTACGCTGAAATTCGTGCCCGTATCGATGAATGCGGCGCGGCCATCGGCGACGACCAGATGGCTCGCATCGAGCAACGGCCGCATGTACTGGGTATCAATGGCGACGATGCCATTGCCGACGTCGGTCGTTTGCGCCATCTGTTGCGGCATTGTTGCTCCCGCCTGAATCCTGGCGGCAATTATTCCACGACCGTGGTTTCGAGTCCTTCCAGGCGGGCGAAAAAATTCGCCAGCAATTCGACGTCGTCGTCGGAGAGTGTTGCCGCCATCTGGCTCATGACGGTATCGGTGCGCGTGCCGTCACGGTACTGGTTGAGCGCGTGGACGAGGTAATCCTCGTGTTGTCCCGCAAGCGTCGGCCACGTTGGCGACACGCTGATACCGTTCTGCCCGTGACAGGCAACACAGGTGACCATTGCCTCGATACCGGCCGTGTCCGAACCGCCGGCCGCAACCGTCGAGTTACCAACGCTCGCGAGATACGCGGCCAGGTCCTCGATCTGCTGGTCACTCAGACTTGACGCCTGCGCCTTCATCGTCGGGTGTTCGCGGGCGCCATCCCGATAGCCCTGGATCGCCGTGGCCAGGTACGCCGCTTTCTGGCCACCGAGCTTCGGGACGCGATAGGAGGGATACGCGTTGCGGTAACCATCGATGCCATGACAGCCGAGGCACGTATACGCGAGCTTCCCACCTCGTTCCACGTCACCCTCGGCCGCTGCCGGTAACGCAGCAAATGCGCAGCCGAGGCAAAGGGTCGTGATGGCGACAGCGATCTTCATGTTCTTAAGCAAAGTCTTCTCTGCGACTTATTAGGTCAGGACGCAACGCCCGGAACATCGGAGGCCGCTATGGTAGAGACACTCGGCCGCGAATTCCAGACGTAGTACCACGTATTCCGCGGGTGACATGCTAGCATCACCGCGCATTTCGCCACCCGAGGAACCCGCCGTGAAAAAAGGCATCGTCATTTTGCTCGTCGTCGTCGCACTGATCGTGATTGTTTCTCCCGGTATCGTCGGTCGCATCGCCGAGAAGTCCGTGGACGAGAACCTGCAATGGGCGGCCGAGAAAAACGAAGACATCGTCGTTACTTCTGAGCGCTTCGCTCGGGGCTGGTTTTCTTCCGAGGGTCAACACCGGGTCGAAATTCGCGATCCGAACGTGCGGGAGGTGTTACTGGGCCTCGTCGGTGTCGAGGACCTGGACGGCTTCCCGGCGCTCATTATCGATACCCGCCTCGACCATGGGCTGATCCCCATAGCCTCGATGACGCGCGACAACGGTTCGCTCGCACCCGGCCTCGGCAGCGCCGTGTCGACCATGCACATCGAATATCCGGATGGCGAAACCTTCCCGCTCCCCGGAACGATCTACTCTGAAATCGGCTTGACCGGGAAAACCGCATCCCGGTATCTCGCCGAGCCGGGATCGCACGAATCCACCGACACGAGGGCGACCTGGGGCGAAGTCGACATCGAAGTTACAACTGATCCGTCATCACAAAATGTGGTTTTCGACGGCTTGATCGATTCGTTCACTATTGTTGCCGACGACGACACGTTGCTCGTCGGCAAGACAACGTTCGCCGCTGACCAGACGTCAAGCAAGTTCGGATTCGCCGTCGGTGATTTCGAAATGCAAATCGAATCCGTAGCGGTTGAGGAGGCCGGCGTTGATATGGTCGGATTCGGGCCGCTGTCTTTCGAGGGCGCGTCTCATATCGACGGCGAGCGACTCAACGGCGACATGACAATGAACCTCGGCGCCATCCCGGTCCCCGGTTATGGCGAGATGGGCCTTGCGATCGCGCTGCGCTACACGGGAATCGACGGCGTAGCCATGGCCAGGCTGATACACACGTTCGGGGGCGTCGACAACAACATATCCTCGCAACAATTGTTACCCCTCATCGAAGACGATCTGCAGCAACTCGTCGCCGCCGGGTTCGAAATCCACGTCGACCAGTTCGACTTCGACCTGCCGGAGGGGCTGGTTACGTCGACCATGCGCTTCAGCATCGATGAATCCCGTGCTAGTGACTTCGAGTGGACGTCGATACTCATGGATCTCGATGCGGAAGCGGAGCTCAAGGTGGCGACCGAATTCGTCGACATGGCGATGGCGATGAATCCGCAGGCGGGTGCGATCGTCGGCATGGGCTTTCTGAG
>DAOWGY010000202.1 GCA_030641695.1 Gammaproteobacteria bacterium | reverse complement strand
TCGTCGCCGTATTGGCGCCACGAGCCTGGCCGAAATCGGCAAGGACGTTATAGACACCTACTGGTATTTGTGAGCGAACCCGTTTGTGGTGCGCATAGGGCAGGGCGTCTTCGATGCTCTGCAATTCGGTCATCGCAGCGGCGAGAGCCTGGCTCTTCCCGGCATCCCGCGCGAGAAGACTGGCGCTGTAAAACGCCTTCGTGCCGAGCAAGGCATCGTTATAGGTTTCGTAGCTCCCGAACTGCAGGTTCAGGTTCCGGAATTCGGCATTGACCCAGGATGCGTCGCCCGACTCGTAGTCGCCGGACACGAGATCGCGACCGCGATTTCTCAGGTATGCGGCGAAGTCGGGCGCGTCGTCGTCGAGAATGGACGCCGCCTGCTCGAGATAACGTCGGGCCGTGTGCAATTGCGGCGCATAAGCGAGTGCGTACGGCACTGCATAGAATGAATCAGGGTCCTCGGAAATACCTTCGAGCCTTGTGCGCAGACCGACGTGCAATACGTCGACGGCGGGAAACTCGTCCAGCATCCGGATGTCCGCCTCTATGTTTGCCGCGGTTGTGCGTCGAACCACGCTGCGTTCGGCCAACAGCGCTGCGGATTGTGCCGGGTTCGCCGCCAGGTATGCGTCGATCTCATCTCGTGTCAGGCCGGCGGGATAGACGTTCTTGCCGGCGTCGGCGCCTGCCACCGGAAGGAATGGCAAGCGCTCGTTCTCGAGCGTGGTGACAACAGGTCCCTTCGACAGGTAGTAGAGGTCGAGCAGATTGGTCGTGTCATCCGCGTTTTCCCCGGCCGCGTGCAGTTCGTCGAGCGCCTGTTTCGCGGTGTGCGCCTCCGCGTGGAGTTGTTGCTCGTAAAGCGCATGCATGATTTGGCCGGCAGCCAGCAGTTCCTGCAGCGCCTGTGTCTCCGTTGCGGTCAGATGTGACAGGTCGGTACTCAGCATCACCTCGAGTGTTGCATCGAGTATCGGGTCGGTCTGCTTCGCAGGCCAGTATCCGTCCGGCAGTTCTGCAATCGCCGGTATCGTGGCGATCAGGAGAAAGGTGGAAAGTGTCGTGGCGTATTTCATGGTTCAGTCCGAAAACTCGGCCGTCGATTGCCGTTGCCGGTTGACGAGCAGTTGCGTGACATCGGGCCGTGAATAATGTCCTACAACATCCAGGCTCTGGCGCTCTTCGAGCACGACGCGGTGATCGAGTGTCGCCATACGCAGTAACTCGCAATCGGTTTCGGGCTCCAGAACCCATTCTCCGGTCGGTGCGGCAATGCAGGAGCCGCCGTTCGCCATGACGTCGTCCGCTGAGTCTCGAAGCAGGTCGACCTCAGGCAAGCCGTCCGGAATGTCATCCTTGCGCATCAACCCGGCAACGGACATGACGAAGCTACGTCCCTCGCGCGCGATGAATCGAGTAATGTCCACCGTGTTGCGCAGGTTACCCGGCCAAATCGCGACATGCAGGTCTTCGCCTTGTGCGTACAGTGCTGCGCGGGGCAGCGGCAGCCAGTTTTCCCAGCAATTCAGGCCACCGACCGTGAACGGGCCGAGCGGATGCGTGCGCAAACCGTGACCGTCGCCAATGGCCCACACGAGGCGCTCCTCATGCGTCGGCATCAACTTGCGATGCACCGACGCGGTATTGCCCCGGGCGTCTATGTACACCATGCTTGCGTACAGGCTGTGACCGCCGCGATTTGCCGCGCGTTCCATGATCCCGAGGTAGACAGCAATGCCGTGTTGGCTCGCTGCCGAGCGTACGGTATCGAGGTCACCCGTTTCGATCGAAACGGCCTGATCGACATAGTGGCTGTAAAGTGATTTCTGCAGGGCGGATTCGAATCGTGCGCCGTCCGTCCTTGCGACCCAAAACGGGTAGCCTGGCACCAGTGCCTCACCGAAGGCGACAAGCTGGCAACCTTCGGCCGCGGCTTTGCCGATCCATTCGACGACCTTGGCGAGCGTGGCATTTCGATCGAGCCATACCGGTGCGATCTGCGCCAGGCCGACGCATACGGTTGCATTCTTCAATCGTTTAGACCGCTTCTAGTTTCTCAGAGAAATCAGCAACTTCCGGCAACATTATCACGCGTAATTGCGACGCCAAGCATAGCATGGAACACTCTGCGCAACGGTTCGTTACCCTCGCGACGCAAGTGTTCTGCTAAATTAGCAGCCGCGCCATGGCGCGCGCACCAAAACAACAAAGGAATAGATTCCATGAATGGCCTGATGATGAATACACCGCTGTTGATTTCTTCGATCGCGGAACACGCTGCGAAGTTTCACGGTGATCGCGAGATCGTATCGGTAACCGGCGACAATCCGTGCCATCGTTGCACGATCGGTGAGGCGATCTCTCGTGCCAAACAACTGGCGAATGCGCTCGGTAAACTCGGTCTGAAACAAGGGGACCGCATCGCGACGATCGCGTGGAACGACTACCGGCATCTGGAAATCTATTACGGCGTGAGTGGGTCGGGATATGTCTGCCACACGATCAACCCGCGCCTGTTCGCCGAACAGTTGATATTCATTATCAACCACGCGGAGGATCGCTTCATTTTCGTCGATGCGATGTTCGTGCCCCTGCTCGAAGCGCTTGCCGACAAGATTCCGAACGTTGAAGGATTTATCGTGCTGACGGACGAGGCGCACATGCCCGAGACGTCACTCCGGAATGTGCTTTGCTACGAGACATTCATCGGCGCCGAATCTTCTCACTTTGACTGGCCTGAACTCGACGAACGTACTGCTTCTGCACTCTGTTATACGTCCGGTACGACAGGCGACCCCAAGGGTGTCCTTTACGATCATCGCTCGACGATCCTGCACGCCTACGCATCGCTTGCCCCGGACGTCATGGGACTGTCGAGTCGCGATGTCGTGTTGCCTGTCGTGCCGCTGTTCCATGTCAATGCATGGGGTATTCCTTACTCGGTACTCATGGCAGGGGCAAAGCTGGTATTCCCCGGCCCTAAAATGGGAGACGGAGAAGCGCTGTACGGACTAATGGACAGCGAAAACGTCACGCTGGCGCTTGGTGTGCCCACCGTGTGGCTTGCCCTGTTGCAGTACACGGAGAAAGCCGGCAAGCGTCTGGACAAACTCGACCGATCAATCGTCGGCGGCGCCGCGGTGCCGCGCGCAATGATCGAGGCGTTTCGCGACAAGCACGACGTCGAGGTTCGGCAGGGATGGGGCATGACGGAAATGAGCCCCGTGGGGGCGGTCAATACGATCAAGGCCGGACTCGAGAAGCTCTCGCCCGATGATTTGCTCGATCTTGCCACGAAGGCAGGCCGCGGCTTGTACGGCTGTGAGTTGCGCATCGTCGACGATGGCGGCAACGAACTCGAGTGGGACGGTCAAGCATACGGCGCCTTGCAGGTGCGCGGTCCCTGGATCTGCAGCGACTACTTCAAGCTCGAAGGCAGCGCCGGCAGCCATACGGACGACGGTTGGTTCGACACCGGCGATGTGGCAATCATCGATCCGCAAGGTTACATGACCATCACGGACCGCACCAAAGACGTCATCAAGTCAGGTGGCGAGTGGATCAGCTCGATCGAGCTCGAGAATACGGCGATGGGCCACCCGGCCGTTGCGGAGGCTGCAGTGATTGGTGTCGCCCATCCGAAATGGACCGAGCGACCGCTGCTGGTCGTGGTCAAGGCCGAGGATCAGGACGTCAGCAAGGAGGAGATGCTGGCGTTTTTCGAGGGCAAGGTGGCGACATGGTGGGTGCCGAGCGATGTCGCATTCGTCGATGAACTGCCACATACCGCAACCGGCAAAGTAAAGAAGATTGAATTACGGAGGCAATTCGCTGACTATCAGCTTCCTGACTGATCGCCGATGACGGCGTCGGGAAGAATTCGATTGGGCAAGGAGCAGTAATGGCCGAACCGTTGCGGTTGTATGGTCTGAAAGCGCTGGTTACGAGCGCTGCGAGCGGTATCGGTGAGGCCGTCGCCCGTACGTTGGTCAAACACGGCGCGGCGGTACTGGCCGTTGACGGACTCAACAGTGGCGTCGAGCAACATTTCGCTTCGGTTCGCGGCATCGACGGATACGCGGCGGAACTTCGGGATGCCGGCCGCATACCCGCGCTTGTCGAGGTCGCTGTAGAACACCTGGGCGCGATCGACATTCTTATCAACGAATTCCCGTTGCAGCCCGAGACGCCCATTGCCGAGTGTGGTCGCGAACTCGATGATTTGTTGCAGACGAGGGCAGAACTCGTGATGTCAATGTGTCGGGGGGCGCTGCCGCACCTGAAAAAGAGCCCGGCGGGCCGCATTGTCAACATAGGATTCCTGCGCAACATTTTTGCCGCCACGGGTACCGATGCCTGCGCAAGCGCCGAGAGGGACCTCGCAGCCATTACACGCGCACTTGCCGTCGAGACCGGGGAATTCGGTATTACGGCGAACTACGTGCAGCCCGGCGCCATCATGACGGCCGTCAGTCGCGAAGTTTTCCGCAAGGACAAGGACCTCCGGGACTTTTGTATCTCGAGTTCCGCCGCCAAACGGCTCGGTGAACCGGTTGACGTTGCCAAGGTCGTGCTGTTTCTGGCTAGTGATGACGCGGTTTTTGTCAGTGGTACCGGTGTGGCCGTTGACGGTGGTCGAATCGAGGGCTGACCGCCCAGGCGGTTTCGCACGATGCACCCAGTTCTCGAAGACCTGATCACACTGCTCAAACTCGAGCGCATCGAAGACAACATCTTCCGCGGTGACAGCCGTGATATCGGTAGCGCACAGGTCTTCGGTGGCCAGGTGTTGGGACAGGCCCTGACGGCCGCGCAGCACACGGTCGAGGACCGGGTTGCTCACTCACTGCATGCCTACTTCCTGAGGCGCGGCGATATGAGCGCGCCGATTATCTACGAGGTCGATCGGGCGCGCGACGGCGGCAGCTTTTCCAACCGCCGCGTAGTCGCCATTCAGCATGGCAGGCCGATATTCAACCTGGCTGCGTCGTTCCACGTCATCGAGGAGGGGCTCGAGCACCATGCCGACATGCCCGACGTAGCGGGACCCGACGGATTGAAGGACCTGTTCGATGTTTCCGCGGACCTGCTCGACAGGGTGCCAATGAAAATGCGCCGCTTCCTGACCGAGCAGCGGCCGTTTGAGTTTCGTCCCGTCGAGGCCATCAGTTTCACCGAGCCCGTGGAAATGCCGCCCATCAAGCATTGTTGGATCCGTGCCGTCGATGCGCTGCCGGACGATCTTGCCCTGCATCAGAATCTGCTGGCTTACGTTTCGGATTATGAATTGCTGGGCGCCAGCGTACTGCCGCACGGACTGACGTTCGGACTCGGCAACGTAATCATGGCGAGCCTCGATCACGGCCTGTGGTTCCACCGCCGCTTCAGGGTGGATCAATGGTTGCTGTATGCAATCGATAGTCCGAATGCCGCCGGTGCGCGCGGCTTTGCGCGCGGACAATTTTTCAGCGATGACGGCGTGCTCGTCGCGTCAACGGCACAAGAGGGCCTTATCCGTGTCGTTGAGCCGCAGGAAAACAAGACCAGGACCGATCCCCGTCTGCAGGTTTAGATCACTTCGCCTTGCCTTGCGCAGCAACCGCGGCCGCGGCTTTGGCGACAGCTTCCGGATCGCCGAGAAACTCGCGAGACAAAGGTTTTAGGTCGTCATCGAGGTCGTAAGCGATCGGGATTCCGGTCGGGATGTTGAAACCGGTGATCTCCTCGTCCGAAATTTCGTCCAGCATCTTGACGAGCGCGCGCAGGCTGTTGCCATGCGCGGCGATCAGTACGTTGCGACCGGCACGCAATTGTGGCGCGATCAGTTCGTCCCAGCAGGGCAGCACGCGCTCGAGAGTCAGTGCCAGCGACTCCGTACCGGGCAGTTCGTCGATGCCTGCGTAGCGCGGGTCATTTCCCGGGTGACGTTCGTCATCAGGGCTGATGTCGGGCGGTGGTATGTCGTAGCTGCGGCGCCAGATATGCACCTGGTCGTCACCGTATTTCGCGGCCGTCTCGGCCTTGTTAAGCCCCTGCAGCGCGCCGTAGTGGCGCTCATTGAGACGCCAGTCCCGCACGACCGGTATCCACATGCGATCCATCTCGTCGAGCATGAGCCAGAGCGTTCGTATCGCGCGCTTCAGTACCGACGTAAACGCAATATCGATGTCGTAGTCGAGCGCCGCCACCGTACGCCCGGCTTCGACCGCTTCGTCGGCGCCCTTTGCGGTCAGGTCCACATCGGTCCAGCCCGTAAACAGGTTTTTCAGGTTCCAGTCACTCTGACCGTGACGGCAGAGTATGAGCTTGGCAGCCATGCGTTCTCCGTGACCATGAATATTATTGAGATCGCTTCTAGTTTGCCACCAGTTCGCGCAATTCCTGCGCGGCGACAGACAGCGATGCAAAATCGATTGCGCCGCGCAGCTTCATTTCGTCGAGCATCGACAAGAATCTCTCGACCCTGACGCTGTGTTCCTGCAGCCACTCGTCAACCAATTGTTCGATACTCTTCTTGCTGCGTTTCTTCAATAGCTGCGCAGCCATGTCGCGGCGGATGATGTAGAACTCCTCGCGCAGGTTACTCCGCGCCAACGCCTGCCAGCGTCCTCGTACCTTCAGGTCCTCGGCACCGGCATGGAGTGCAAACAGGCCGAGTTTCTCGTTGAACAGCGAATAGATGCGGGCCGCGTCCATAATTTCGCGCTTGTACGTGACGGCCAGGTCCGCGATGTCGAGTGCGACCCGTGTCAGCAACAGCGCGGCCATCCTATCCGCCAGTTTTTCCGGCACACCCATCTTGATGTAGTTTTTCATGGCCCTTTGGTGTCGCTTGCGGGCGGAGGTCGAACGGACTCCGCCGGTGCGGCCGAAGACGACGGCCATGCCGTCTTTCAGGTGCTCGACCATGGAGTCGATTTCGAGGCTGTCACCAAATCGCTCAATCAGCCAGTAGGTTGCGTGTCGTTGTATTCGTGAGAGTTCAAACAACATGGACATCTGCGCCGAGGCCGGAATCTCGTTGTCGAGGCCTTCGATCGTGCGGTTCAGCGCACCTGCACGAATGATCCGGCGCGCGATCGTGTAGGCGCGCGCAATCGTCACGACGTCGGCCCCGGTGTCGAGTTGCACCCGCTTGACGAACGCCGGCCCCATGCGATTAACGATGTCATTCGAAATCAGCGTTGCAAGAATCTGCGGGCTCAAACGGTGAACCGGAATGAATTCCAAGTAGCGACGGCGCAGTACTTCCGGGAAATAACGCATCGGATGAGACTTCAAAAAGTCCTCGAGCGTCTCATCCGAAGCCATCAGGGCGTTATAGACGTCGATTTTCGCGTAGCTCAACACCACAGCAAGTTCCGGTCGAGTGATGCCTTGCTTGCGCGCCTTGCGCTCCTCGATCTCGACATCGTCGGGCAGGTATTCCAGATCACGGTCGAGCAGTCCGCCGCGTTCAAGTCCCGTTATCACGCGCGCGATTTCGTCCATGCGCTCGAGCGAGCGCACCTCGCTCATGCTGAGCGCCTGAGTCTGCAGGTAGTTATTGCGCAGCACGAACCCGGCGACGTCATCGGTCATAGATGCCAGAAGTTCGTCGCGTTTCTTCCGCGACAGGCCTTTTTTCTCAGCGACGTCGCTGAGCAGGATTTTGATATTTACCTCGCGGTCCGAAGTGTCGACGCCAGCGGAGTTGTCGATGAAGTCGGTATTGACACGGCCTCCGTTGTGGCTGAATTCAATCCTGGCGCGTTGTGTCAGGCCGAGGTTGCCACCTTCTCCGATGACCTTGCAGTGGAGCTCGTTGGCATTGATGCGGACGTTGTCATTGCTGCGGTCGCCGACATCGGCGTGACTCTCCGAACTTGCCTTTACATACGTACCGATGCCGCCGTTCCAAAGCAGGTCCGCCTGCATGCGCAGGATGGCCGAGATCAGCATATCAGGCTTCATTGTCGGCTCATCCGTGCCGAGCATTTTGCGCACTTCCTTGCTCAGGCGGATCGTCTTGGCCTGTCTGGAAAACACACCGCCACCCTTCGATATCACGGCGTCGTTGTAGTCGGACCAGCTCGACCGGCGCATGCCGAACAGTCGCTTGCGCTCCTTGAAGCTCGCGGCCATATCGGGGTCGGGATCGAGGAAAATATGCAGGTGGTTGAATGCAGCGATGAGCTTGATCTTGCGCGACAACAGCATGCCATTTCCGAACACATCGCCGCCCATGTCTCCGATACCGACCACCGTAAACGGGTCCTTCTGCGTGTTTACGCCCTGTTCCCGGAAGTGTCGCTTCACGGCTTCCCAGGCGCCTCGTGCAGTAATGCCCATCCCTTTGTGGTCATAACCCACTGAGCCGCCCGAGGCGAAGGCATC